>NZ_JAQFBD010000009.1:0-7701 GCF_027691175.1 Streptococcus halitosis | reverse complement strand
TTGAAGCTCCATGTGCCTTCTGCGGTCTTCACTTCTGTTTGACTTGGTTGCGTCGGAATCGCTTGGCTACCATCTTTCAAGTCTATTTGGTCTGCTGGAAGAAGGGCTTTCACTTCTTGTGGAAGTTCTTTACCTGGGGTTCCGCTGACAAACTCGTGAACTGCCTTATGAGTCACTGTTGGAACTGGGGTGAATTCCCATGTGCCTACAAACTTAACATCTGCTCCATTGATGGTTTCCGATGTCTTGTCATAGGACTTGAAGCTCCAGGTGCCTTCTGCGGTCTTAACTTCTGTTTGACTTGGTTGCGTTGGCGTTGCTTGACTGCCATCTTTCAAGTTTGTTTGGTCTGCTGGAAGAAGGGTTTTCACTTCTTGTGGAAGTTCTTTACCTGGGGTTCCGCTGACAAACTCGTGAACTGCCTTATGAGTCACTGTTGGAACTGGGCTTGCTGTAAATTCCCATGTGCCTACAAACTTAACATCTGCTCCATTGATGGTTTCCGATGTCTTGTCATAGGACTTGAAGCTCCAGGTGCCTTCTGCCGTCTTCACTTCTGTTTGACTTGGTTGTGTTGGCGTTGCTTGACTACCGTCTTTCAAGTCTGTTTGGTCTGACGGAAGTAAGGATTTCACTTCTTGCGGAAGCTCTTTTCCTGGAGTTCCGCTGACAAAATCGTGAACTGCTTTATGAGTCACTGTTGGAGCTGGGGTGAATTCCCATGTACCGATAAAGTGGGCATCCACTCCATTGATGGTTTCTGATGCCTTGTCATAGGACTTGAAGCTCCATGTGCCTTCTGCGGTCTTCACTTCTGTTTGACTTGGTTGCGTTGGTGTTGCTTGGCTGCCATCTTTCAAGTTTGTTTGGTCTGACGGAAGTAAGGCTTTCACTTCTTGTGGAAGTTCTTTGCCTGGAGTTCCACTGACAAACTCGTGCGTCGCCTTGTAGGTTGGGGCTGGGGTGAATTCCCATGTACCTACGAAGTGGGCATCCGCTCCATTAATAGTTTCAGAGGTCTTGTCATAGGACTTGAAGCTCCATGTACCTTCTGATGTCTTAACCTCTGTTTGACTTGGTTGCGTTGGAGTCGCTTGACTTCCATCTTTTAGATCTGTTTGATCTGATGGAAGCAGGGCTTTCACTTCTTGTGGAAGCTCTTTGCCCGGGGTTCCACTGACAAACTCGTGCGTCGCCTTGTAGATTGGCGCTGGGGTGAATTCCCAGGCTCCTACGAAGTGTGCGTTCGCTCCATCGATGGTTTCCGATGTCTTGTCATAGGACTTGAAGCTCCATGTACCTTCTGATGTCTTAACCTCTGTTTGACTTGGTTGCGTTGGCGTTGCTTGGCTACCATCTTTCAAGTCTGTTTGGTCTGCTGGAAGTAAGGATTTCACTTCTTGTGGAAGTTCTTTGCCTGGAGTTCCACTGACAAACTCGTGTGTCGCCTTGTAGGTTGGCGCTGGAGTGAATTCCCAAGTACCGATAAAGTGGGCATCCGCTCCATTGATGGTTTCGGATGTCTTGTCGTAGGACTTGAAGCTCCATGTGCCTTCTGCTGTCTTCACTTCTGTTTGACTTGGTTGCGTTGGCGTTGCTTGACTACCGTCTTTCAAGTCTGTTTGGTCTGCTGGAAGTAAGGATTTCACTTCTTGTGGAAGCTCTTTACTTGGAGTTCCACTGACAAACTCGTGTGTCGCCTTGTAGGTTGGGATTGGAGTGAATTCCCAGGTGCCTACGAAGTGTGCGTCTGCTCCATTGATGGTTTCGGATGTCTTGTCGTAGGACTTGAAGCTCCAGGTGCCTTCTGCTGTCTTAACTTCTGTTTGACTTGGTTGCGTCGGAGTCGCTTGGTTGCCGTCTTTCAAGTCTGTTTGGTCTGCTGGAAGCAAGGCTTTTACTTCTTGTGGAAGCTCTTTGCCTGGAGTTCCGCTGACAAATTCGTGTGTCGCCTTGTAGGTTGGAGCTGGGGTGAATTCCCAGGTGCCTACGAAGTGTGCGTCTGCTCCATTGATGGTTTCAGATGTCTTATCGTAGGACTTGAAACTCCATGTACCTTCAGTTGTCTTAACTTCCGTTTGACTTGGTTGTGTTGGCGTTACTTGACTGCCATTAGGTAAATCCTTTTCTGTTGCTGGAAGCAAGTCTTTCACTTCTTGTGGCAACTCTTTACCTGGAGTTCCACTGACAAATTCATGGTGTTTTTCGTAAAGAAGAGCAGTGCTCACCTGATTAGAAGGAGCTGATAAGTTATCAACATGCAAGGTTACAGTGTTGTTAATTTTTTCAGGTCCCTTTTCTTCCACTTTTTTGTTTGTAGCTGTTTTATAAGTGATAATAATCTCAGCGGCAGAATTTGATTTTATGTATTCAGGTGTCATTTTAACAGTAACTGTTTGACCTGACTTCTCAATCGTATAGTCACGTCCTTCTTGCAGAGTCACTCCACCTGATTCAACTTTAAGTTCTTTATAGTCCAAGCGATCATCAAAATTTTGAACCATTTCAATAGATGATGGAGCTGCTAAAAGGTCTTTACCTGGAACCGGAACTTTAAAAGTAGCCTTATAAGTTACATCCTGCCCCTCTTTAGCTGGAATCTCAGTAGGTTCTACCTCTAGGACTGGACTTGGGTCAATCTTTTCGACATAAAGCCCAAATACAGCCGAACAGGTTTCCGTTGATGAATAACCGAAATTCATGCTGTTACTATTTGATCGAAGAGCTAAGCCCGAGATGTTATTTTCAGCATTACTACCATTTGTACTTTGTGTAGCAATCCATGAAGTATGATCACTTGTTTCTTCCTGTCGCAAGACATTGGCATTGTTCATTAATCGAAGGTTCACATCGTTCTTATAGTTTTTAACATAGAAGGTTTCCTTCAAATTGTTTGCATCAATTGCATCAATATCTGTTGGTTTCATGACCAATTTCAAGTCTGTTTCTGTCCCATCAGCATAGCGAATTTCTGCTGTAACATCAGCATCAATCCAAAACGCTTTATTCATGATGTAGTCATGATTTGCATCTACATAAGGAACATTCCCAATTTCAAAGGCACTCTTTTCCCACAATTCTGAGATTGAGAAAAATTCGACAGTAGATTTTTGAGTATTATCCATCTCAGACCTTGCTTGTGCAGTATTGAGGTAGTGAAGAGTTACCTTATTAAATTTTAAGTAAGCATCTACTTGCTTTCCGTGAATGTTACCAATATTTGTAAATTTTAGAGATAAAGGATTTTCAAAAACTTGATCTTGCTTTTTACTTTTATCTACTTTAAGAGTAAAGTTTTCCATCTCACCTGGATAAGCACCCCCACTTAGATATTCATAATGGGGATTTGATAGATGAAACTGATCAACAGACTGTGATTTAGATAAAACACTAGCATTGTTAATATTTAAATTAAACTTACGAATATCTAAGGTAGAGATATCCGTTCCATTTTTAATCTCTTCTAATGCAGCATAAGACTGAACCGGAAGAAGAAAAATAGAAAAAAGTAAAATAATCAGGCCAATATAGGCCTTTGTTTTTCTACCTAAATTAGTAGAAAACGGCACTTTCATGCCTCTTCTCCATTTCATAATTAACCTCCAAACTAAAAATGATTTGTATACAATCATTTTAAAAAGAAATGTTCACCTCATTCTAACATAAAACTATTTCAATTTAAAGGAAATACAGAAAAAAATTATTTCCCCGTATCCCTATACTATTATTTGTTTCAACATATTAACAGATGGTGCCGTAAAACTTCCAAAAATACTTTTTTGTATTATTTATAAAGAATAGTCTTCTCTGCTAATCATAACATTATAGTTGTAGTCTCATTTCAACAAAAAAAGATTGCCCAATCAGACAATCTTTTTATATTCTTAATATAAGTCAAGATAATTATCAACTTCCCATTGTGAAACAAAGGTCGCATAGCTAGCCCACTCGATACGTTTGGCTTCAAGGAAACTAGTGTAGATGTGTTCACCTAGGGCAGCCTTAACCACTTCATCCTCAGTCAAAGCTTTCAAGGCGTTATGAAGAGTTGATGGAAGATCAGTGATTCCAGCTTCCTTACGCTCTTCTGCTGTCATGATGTAGATATTTTCTTCGATAGGAGCTGGTGCTTCGATTTTGTTTTCAATACCATGCAAACCAACTTCCAAAAGAACCGCCATAGCGATGTATGGGTTTGCCATTGGGTCCACTGAACGCAACTCAAGACGAGTTCCCATACCACGTGAAGCTGGTACGCGCACAAGTGGCGAACGGTTACGACCAGCCCAAGCAATGTAAACAGGCGCTTCATAACCTGGAACCAAACGTTTGTATGAGTTAACTGTTGGGTTCATGATGGCAGTATAGTTGTAGGCATGCTTGATCAAACCACCAAGGAAATGGTAGGCCGTTTCAGACAACTGCATTCCTTTTGGATCATTTGGATCAAAGAAGGCATTGTTTCCTTCTGCATCAAACAAGGACATATTACAGTGCATACCTGATCCAGCGATACCAAATTTTGGTTTCGCCATAAAGGTTGCGTAAAGACCGTGTTTACGAGCAATCGTTTTAACAACGAGTTTAAAGATTTGAATCTTATCACAAGCACGGAGGACTTCATCATACTTGAAGTCAATTTCGTGTTGTCCAACCGCAACCTCGTGGTGACTTGCTTCCACTTCAAATCCCATTTTGGTCAAGACATTAACGATTTCACGACGTGTATTATCCGCAAGGTCTGTAGGCGCCAAATCAAAGTAGCCACCCTTATCATTTACCTCAAGAGTCGGATCCCCATTTTCATCCAGTTTAAATAGGAAGAATTCTGGCTCTGGTCCAAGGTTGAAGGATTTGAATCCTACTTCTTCCATATGGCGAAGAGCACGTTTCAAATTGCCACGAGGGTCACCTGCAAATGGTTTACCTTCTGTTGTATAGACATCACAGATCAAACCTGCAACACTTCCGTTTTCATCTCCCCAAGGGAAGACTGTCCATGTATCCAAGTCTGGGTACAAGTACATATCTGACTCATTGATACGTACAAAACCTTCAATAGAAGATCCATCAAACATAGCCTTGTTTGACAAGACTTTATCTAACTGTTCATCTGTAGCAGGAATTTCGACGTTTTTCATCGTTCCCAAAATATCTGAGAACATGAGACGAATAAAGGTAACATTTTTTTCCTTGACTTCACGACGAATATCTGCAGCTGTGATTGGCATGGTTTTTCTCCTTAATATATGACTACTTGCGATTGCCTAACCGCGACCAAAAGGTGAATGTGCTGAAGCAAAGCGTCCCTGCTGGAGGAGTTCATTATGAAGTGCGCGACGCACCTCCGTCTGACTCACCACTTTCTTGGACTTCGCCTCACGTTCAGCATATTTTTTCTTAATGGCAGCGATATTGTAACCTTCAGAGATATAATCTTTGATTTCAAGCAGACGATCCATATCATTCAACGAATACATGCGACGGTTCCCTTCGTTTCGATCAGGTTTAATCAACTCTTGATCTTCATAATAACGAATCTGACGCGCCGAGAGATCGGTCAATTTCATAACACTGCCGATAGGAAAAACAGCCATATTTCGGCGAAATTCTCTTTCCTTCATTTACAATTCCCTTCCTTCTGTCTATTATAGTCTAAAAAAAAACAAACGTCAATCGATAATGTTATAAAATGTAACATTATTTTTCTTTTTTCTCTAAAAAGAGATGAATACGATCAATATCATAATTTACGAGAATTGCGACAAAAACTCCCATGAAAGTTTCCGATACACGCGCAAACACGTACAAAATTGTTTCACCGCTCGGTATTGATAGGGTAATGATTAACATAGCTGCTACACCACCAATAACCCCTGATTTATTATTCATGGCCACATTTGTCATAATGGTTAACATAGTGCAGATTGGAACAACCACCAAAGTCACCCAAAAAGCTCCGTGAAATAAGGTATTTAAGAAAAAAAAGATAAGGGCGTAGAAACCACCGATACTATTTCCTAGAATACGTGAAGTCCCAAAATGGACACTCTTATCAAAACTCTCCCTCAGACTAAAAACCGCTGTCAAAGCACCGATTTGAAGACCTTTCCAGCCAAAAAAGCCAAAAATCAAAAGAACTAGAAAAACGGCAATTCCCGTTTTAAAAGTCCGCATACCAAGTTTGAACTGTGACTTATCAAATTTATATTTTTTAAAATAACTCATAATCTCAACTTTCTACTACCATTTTAACATAAATCAGTTGATTTTATGAGTAAAAATCAATAGGAAGCGTTTTTAATTTAGGCTATAAAAAAGAGGAAACAGAGTTCCTCTTTTCTATTTAACTTCCAGAAATTAGTTGCTTTCGTCTTCTTTTCGTTTCAACTGACCAAGTCCTAAAACTCCTACTAAAGCTGCTAGACCAAGATATGGCATGTAGCTTGAATCATTTGTACCTGTTTGAGGTAGAGTAGGGTTCCCTTTTGGATTTGGATTAGAATTAGGAGTTGTTGGCTCCTCTGGTTTCTTAGGTTCTGGCGTTGTAGTACGAACTGTGTTTGAAGCGTAAGCAACTTTGTTCACAGTATTTACATAGGTATTTTCAAAAGTTCCGACAGCAATTCGTTTCATTTGAATATAAGTCTCAGCCTGGAATGGAGAATCCAACTGAATCTCTTGAAGGAATTCCTCCTTGAAGCGAATGGTAATCATTCCCTTATCTTGATCATGTTCAACCTGTGTTTCAGCGGTTAAGTCTGTCCCTGCCTTGATAACACGACCGTCTTTCAATCGGATATCAACCTTGGCAAGAACTTTATAGTTTCCAGTGTATTGATCACCTTTTTGGTCATAATCATCTACAAAACTATAGTCACTCAAGTCCTCAGAATGATTTTGTGGAATCAAACCACCAATTAAACGATAATTGAAGTACTGGTTCAATGGAATAGTCTGGCCATCGATATTGTCACTGCTTGGATCCATACTGATTGTCACATCTTTTTTAGGTGTGATTTTCGGTACATTGTTGACAACTACTTCTGTAGCATAGCCATTTCCAAAATCAATTTGGTAAGCTTTGTTTTCATACTTACCACCCGTTTGACCAAATTCAGGTTTAACTGTCATCGGATCTGTGATGAGCAATGATTTTCCTGCTGCTACATAGTTCTTGTAGAATTCGGCTGGATTATCAGCTGAGAAGAGTTGGAAAGCACCTTTAACAGTGATGTTTGCTTTCTTCAACAGCTCTTGAATCTTCTTAGGAGCAGCTTCTAAACTATCAAATTGTTGAACACTGATACCTGGTACAAGATTGCCCTCTAGATCACGAATCTTAACCAATTCTGGATGAAGGGTTAAGGCTTCTTCTGGATAATCATCCACATAGTAGAAACCATTTTGAATCGCTTCTTTAGAAGATTTATCTCCCTTGTATTGGTCCAAATCCCATGTGAGTTCATAGTAGTTGGTTGAACCAGCTAGAACTTCTTTGCCATCAATATTCACACCTTGCTTGTTCTTGTTAACTTTCAAAGGCTTGATGTAGTTGTTATTTGGATTGTCAGGATCATTTGGTTTACCTGGAGTCGTTACACGAACAATGTTTGACTTAACACCGTAGGCGTCGTTGACTGTCAAGGTAAAGTTATTTGTATAAGTCGCCCCATCATTCAAGACACGACCAACAACCGT
>NZ_JAQFBD010000008.1:0-41346 GCF_027691175.1 Streptococcus halitosis | reverse complement strand
TGTTTTAGAGCTGTGTTGTTTCGAATGGTTCCAAAACAGAGGGTTCCAGGGGTTCAAGGATAGCGCTGTTTTAGAGCTGTGTTGTTTCGAATGGTTCCAAAACTCCTCCTTTCTGTTGAAATTTTGACTAAAAGTTTTAGAGCTGTGTTGTTTCGAATGGTTCCAAAACGCCGTGCAGCTAAGGTTACTCCGTTCCTAGGTTTTAGAGCTGTGTTGTTTCGAATGGTTCCAAAACAAGAACGCGCAAACGGGATGATCCCAGCAGGTTTTAGAGCTGTGTTGTTTCGAATGGTTCCAAAACATAGTCTAGAACAAGATAAGGAACTGTAACGTTTTAGAGCTGTGTTGTTTCGAATGGTTCCAAAACGCGCGTAGTCGCTTATTTGGAAAATGTGGGGTTTTAGAGCTGTGTTGTTTCGAATGGTTCCAAAACCGAACAGATAGATTGAGTTGAATTTAGCCTGTTTTAGAGCTGTGTTGTTTCGAATGGTTCCAAAACAATCAATCATGTTATATAATATTATGTTAGGTTTTAGAGCTGTGTTGTTTCGAATGGTTCCAAAACCGTTGTTTTGTTCAAGTGTAGTTCCGTACTGTTTTAGAGCTGTGTTGTTTCGAATGGTTCCAAAACGGACTTGGATTTCAAAACCAAAGTCGTCATGTTTTAGAGCTGTGTTGTTTCGAATGGTTCCAAAACTGGTAAATAAGTGAGAAATGCCATAAATGCGTTTTAGAGCTGTGTTGTTTCGAATGGTTCCAAAACCCAAGTATGATATAGTTTTGTTAAAAATGAAGTTTTAGAGCTGTGTTGTTTCGAATGGTTCCAAAACATGACAATGTACCTGGTCGTTTTGGTGAATGTTTTAGAGCTGTGTTGTTTCGAATGGTTCCAAAACAGAGGGTTCCAGGGGTTCAAGGATAGCGCTGTTTTAGAGCTGTGTTGTTTCGAATGGTTCCAAAACTCCTCCTTTCTGTTGAAATTTTGACTAAAAGTTTTAGAGCTGTGTTGTTTCGAATGGTTCCAAAACCGACCTTGAGCCTTTGCTTGAGGCTTTCGAGTTTTAGAGCTGTGTTGTTTCGAATGGTTCCAAAACGCCGTGCAGCTAAGGTTACTCCGTTCCTAGGTTTTAGAGCTGTGTTGTTTCGAATGGTTCCAAAACCAAACCTCAATCCAATCCGCTACAACCTGTGTTTTAGAGCTGTGTTGTTTCGAATGGTTCCAAAACAAAGCACGTAAGAACCTTGATTGGCTGATTGGTTTTAGAGCTGTGTTGTTTCGAATGGTTCCAATCTACACAAAAAGCTACTCATTCTTTGAGTAGCTTTTTAACTATCCCCCTACACATAGCTCATTCCCTTATAGCAAAGGAAAACGGCTAGTGCGATAAAAAGTACAGTTGCTCCGATTCGCTGGCTGGTACTATACATCCTTCTCTCCCATTTGACTGGAAAGATGACTGCTAGAAAAGCACCGCCTACTGCACCTCCGATATGCCCAGCTAGGCTGATTCCTGGAATCAGAACACTTCCGATAATATTAATCACAAAAAGTGTCAGATAGGATTGCCCCAACTGCTGGATATAGGGGCTGCGAGTTGCGTAACGCAAAACGATAATCGCAGCAAATAGTCCGTAAAGAGAAGTGGATGCTCCTGCTGCTACAACTTTCGGTGTGAAAGCAAAAACAAAGAGATTGCCCATCATTCCCGATAAGAGATAGAGAAAGAAGAACTGCTTAGAGCCGAAAATCTCCTCCACCTGTCGTCCAAGAAAGTAGAGTGAAATCATATTGACAATGAAATGCTCCCATCCAATATGCACAAATATAGCCGAAAATAGGCGCCAAATCTGCTCTGGGAACAGGCGAATGATCGGTCCATACATAGCTCCAAACTGAAACAGAGTTTTGGCCTGATCAAAGTTGATACCCGTAGTAATCAGCATCAGTAAAAATACAAGGCCAGTCACTAGGAGGAAAAAACTGGTCACAGGATAACGTTTATCAAAGATTTCCTTCATAGATTAGCACCTCCTGGACGGGAATATCATGGTTTTCCAAGTTAAACTCCTGAACTTGACAAGGATAGATTGTACTCATGGTATGCCCAGCAAAATGTTCCAGATAGCGGTCGTAGTATCCTCCACCATATCCGATTCGATAGCCTTCTGTCGTAAAAGCTAGCCCTGGAACATGAATCAAATCAATCTGAGACGGTTCCACCACTTCCAAGTCTCCTTGCGGTTCCAGTAAACCAAAGGAAGTTTTTACCAACTGCTGCGGATGATAGACCACAAAGTCCATGCGCCCCTTGGGATAGGTTTTGGGTATCAGAACCTTTTTGTCGTCCTTCAGCGCCTGCTCAATCAGTTCCTTCGTTTGAAATTCATGCGGAAAGGAGAGATAAGTTGCGATGGTCTTAGCTTTTTGGTAAAAAGGGTGTTGTAAGAAACGCTCAGTTAAAGCTCGATCCATAGCCTGTTTTTGCTCCTGAGATAGAGTCTTCATTTCTTGCAAAATTTTCTTGCGTAGTTCTGCTTTCATAGACAATTCCTCTACTCTGCTGCCTTCTTTTTCAAGAAACTAGAGAATGCATCTACCCCAATGGCTATGGCTTCTTCCTTAGGACTCATCTGAGGGTGATGAAGGGCGTAGGGACTATCGATACCTAGCCAGAACATAACGCCATCTACCTTCGAAAGGAGATAGCCAAAGTCCTCACCGGTCATAGCAGGCTCGATATCAATCAACTCGATTCCGTCTTTCTCTTCAAAAAAGTCCATCAGTTCACGCGCCAAGGCTGGATTGTTCTCCACAGGTAGGTAGCCTCCTTGCTTGAGTTCTACTTCGACTTCCATATCAAAGGCTGCTGCAACACCTTCTGCGACTGTCTTGACTCTTTTTTGTACCAAGAGGCTCATGTCCTGAGTCAAGGCCCGAATGGTTCCGTGTAAAAAGGCTGTGTCTGTAATGACATTGTTGGTTGTTCCAGCTTGGAAAAGACCAAAGGTCACCACCGCTCCCTCGATGGGATTGACATTGCGGCTGACAACTGACTGTACTTGGGTCACAAAGTAACTAGCAGCCACCAAGGCGTCATTGGCTTCATGGGGAAAAGCTGCATGTCCTCCTTTTCCTTTGAAACGAACCTTCACCTCACAAGTCCCTGCAAAGAGCGTATGGGTGTTGGTCGCAATCTGTCCAACCTTCAGATCCGGACGAACATGGAGACCATAAAATTGGTCTGGCAACCAGTCCCCAAAAGCACCATCCTCATACATGAGCATCCCACCGGCTTCATTCTCCTCAGCAGGCTGAAATAGGAAGAGCAGATTATTTTTGGGTTGCTCCTCAAGAGCGCGCTCAAGACAGCCCAAGGCAATGGTCATATGAAAATCATGTCCACAAGCGTGCATACGACCTTGGTGTTGAGAGGCGAAAGGTAGACCTGTTTGTTCGATGATAGGCAGGCCATCAATATCTGTCCGCCAACCAATGGTTCGCTCCGGCTGATTTCCCTGCAAATAGACCAAAATACCTGTCCGCCAAGTACGAACCTGAACAAAATCCTTGCCCGTAGTCAATTTTTCAATCATATCCAGCAAATAAGCCTGAGTCTTAAACTCCTCCAAGCCAATCTCTGGAATCTGGTGTAAATCTCGTCTAATCTGAATCAAATCTAACATCTATCGATCCTCCTTTTGATAGAAGAAAGAGGCTGGAAAAAGGGTTCCGCCTCTTTTTTACTTTTACAATTACAAGGTACGAAGCGCATCCTCAAGCGCTGTTTTTTGTTGGGTTTGGGCATCAATTTCTTTGATAATACGAGCCGGAACACCTGCCACTACCACGTTTTCTGGAACATCTTGGGTAACGATAGCTCCTGCTGCAACAACTGAACCACTGCCGATTTGAACTCCTTCGATCAACACTGCATTAGCACCGATAAGAACATTATCTCCGACACGGACTGGATCTGCGCTAGCTGGCTCAATTACACCTGCCAAAACTGCACCTGCACCAACGTGGCTGTTTTTCCCAACGATAGCACGGCCACCAAGGATGGCACCCATGTCAATCATGGTTCCAGCACCAATTTCAGCACCGATATTGATAACAGCTCCCATCATGATAACAGCATTGTCACCAATTTCAACCTGGTCACGGATAATAGCACCTGGCTCGATACGAGCGTTGATCGCACGTTTATCTAGCAAAGGAACTGCAGAATTACGAGCATCTTGCTCGACAACGTAATCTTGATTTTCTACCAAACCTTCAAGAAGCGGAGCGACATCCTTCCAGTCTCCGAATAAAACATTTCCTAGTTTGACAACAGAGCTAGGCACAGCAGATGCGAGTTGCCCCTCAAAGGTTACTTTGACACTGGTTTTCTTTTCAGCATTGGCGATAAATTGGATAATTTCTTGAGCGTTCATTTTTGTAGCAGTCATAGGCGCCTCCTGGTTCGTTATAATGATACCTATTCTACCAAAAAAGGCCTCAAATTTGAAGCCTCAACTATCAAATAAGCATCTTTACTTGGCTTGTTTTGCTTCTTCTACAGATAAGAAAATCATCGGAACGATAATCAACACCATAGCTAAAGCCAAAAAACCATCCATGACCAATCCCAGAAAAAGAACACTTAATAAAGCTGAAGAAAGCGGTTCGCTAGCACTCACCACCGATACGACCAGCGGGGAAACGAGGGACACAGCCTTCATAGATAGGAAGAAGGCAAAAGCAGTCCCAAACACGGCAATCATCAGACAAATCAGCACACTTACCAGATCCACTTGAAAACTTATCTGATAAATAGGGTAAAGGAAATTACTAAAGAGTCCTGCCAGAATCATCCCCCAACCAACAGTCGGAACAAATCCGTAGCGCCGTGCAAAACGCTGAGGCAGGATAACATTAAACATGACCCCTACTGCACTGAGCAAACCTGTTACTAGAGCCAAAGGTGTCATGGATAACTGGGACAAGTCCCCTTTTGTAGCCATCAAAAAAACACCTAGCATGGCAATCAAAACATAGAAAACTGCTGTAGTCGAAGCCTTCTTCTGATAGATGATTCGATTGTAAAACAGGATAAAAACTGGGCTGATAAATTGCAAAATGGTCGCCGTCGTCGCATTCGAATACTCAACGCAGAGATAAAAGAAAAACTGCACAGAAAAAATACCTAGAATAGCATAGGCTAAAAAAGGTAGATAATTTTTCTTATCACGCCAGATGTCCAACAAGCGGCTACGCAACTGAAAGGCAGATAGACCTAAAACCAAACTCCCCGCCACTAGTAAACGCATAGAAGTAATCCATCCAGAAGACACTGGATAATGAGTGAAAAAATACTCTCCTAAAATCCCACAGATCCCCCAGATTAGGCCTGAGAGTAGCGAGTATAGTGTTCCCTTAACAATCTTTTTCTGATAATGATTCATACTCCTATTGTAACACGAAACCAACAAAGAAAAAAGTAGCAACAAGGAGAAATTACTAACCTTGCTGCTACTCTATCTTAGCGATTAAACAGACGTGAACGTCCTGAAGAGCCACTCTGAGTATTTCCACTCGAACTTGTTGTTCCCGAACTGCTACTTGAGCTTGGAGGAGTTACTGCAGGGATGCTTCCTAGAATATTCTTCCAAGCATTCTGATAATCTGCATCGCTTCCTCCAATAGCAAAGCGGTAGGTGGTTACTGGTGCCCCTTCTTTAGTAGCCCAGTAACTTGTTACGGTAGAACCGGAAACGTTGACTTCTTTGCCATTAATTGAAACCTTGCCCGGTTTCTCCCCTGTAGACTTGAGAACTTGTGACTTGGTCACACTTGAGTCAAGATTAAAGCGCTCATTCCCCCAAATTCCAGGTTTTGCTTGTTGAATGGCATTAACCAAGTGGGCCATATAGTTGGCATTGCGGTAGTGGCCCGCCCCTTTGGCTAGTGGGCGGTTGTCATCGTGACCTAGCCAGCCACCCAAGGTCAAGCGAGGCGTAGAAAGCATAAGCCACATATTTTCATCTTCATTGGTTGTACCAGTTTTTCCAATCCAGTCGGCACTAGCGAGGCTTGGATTGATGGTAGCCAAGTCTGTTTGGAAACTTGAGGTAATCCGAGATGAGATAACATCGCGAAGCAAGCTTTGCATGATGGTCGCTGTCGCTTTTGAGTAAACTTGGACAGGTTTATCTTTATGTTCATAAACCACTCGACCATCTGTTGATTCGATCTTCGCAATCATATGTTTCTTATGGTAAACTCCGTTGTTGGCCAAAGTCTGATATCCGTTAGTATGCTGAGCAACTGTAACGTCAATTCCTCCGCCCATCGGTAAACTCTCAATACCATATTCTGGGATTTCGTAACCCATTTTTTCCATATAGCCTTTAACATCAACACCCTTCTCTCGAAGTGTACGATAAGTCCAGTAGGCTGGGATATTCCATGAGTAGTTAAGGGCCTCCCCTAACGTCATCATCCCTGTACCAGGACTATTGACATACATGATAGGATTGCCGTTTGAAAAGTTGGTCGGATAGTTTGATAAGATACTTGCACTTCCCATCAGACCTTGGTCGATGGCAATACTGTAAGCCAATATCGGCTTAGTAGTCGAAGCAGGAGAACGTTTTGTGTCGATAGCGTGGTTATTCTGATTTTTTTGATAATTGCGACCACCGACAAACCCAAGAATAGCTCCTGTTTGGTTATCCATGAGGACATTCCCCACCTCAGGCTGGCCTGTCGAATCATCTAGCAGATAGCCGTAGGTCGCCACTGCATTTTGCATCGCAGCATGAACATTTTTATTGATAGTCGTCGTAATCTTATATCCACCATTTTCAATTTCCTTAGTCGCTAAATCACGATAAGCTTTCTGGATGGATTCATTCTTTTGCTCTTGTACAGAAACATTATCTCTCTGAATCAGATAGTCATACATCCGATCAGTAGCTTCTGCCAAGGTTGCGAAGTAGAGATAGTCACGCGAAGTACCACTGACACTACCAGATGGTAAGAAGTCTTTCTTAAAATCATAATCCTTGTACTTGTCGTAATCTTCCTGACTTAGAGCCCCTGTCCGGTACATATTATAGAGAACATCTCTAGCCCGTTTGACCCCCAGAGCCAAATCCTCCTCGCTCTTCATACTACCGTCAGATTCATAAGGAGAGTAACTAATTGGGCTCTGTGGCAATCCTGCGATAAAGGCTGCTTGAGGGACCGTTAAATCCGAAGCCTTAACCCCAAAGATCCCTTCTGCAGCCTGTTGGGCACCTGCAATATTTTGTCCTTTATGATTGCGACCAAAAGGAGCAATGTTAAGGTAGGTTGTTAAAATCTCATCCTTACCCATAGCTCGCTCTAAAGCTAGAGCATCAATGATTTCTTTAGCCTTACGAGCTAGAGTGGGAGCATCTCCCACCACTTGCTGCTTGATAACCTGCTGAGTCAAGGTCGAACCACCACTGGATGACCCCAGACCGACAAAAGTTCCCAAGGTCGCACGAATAACGGCCTTAGGCACGACTCCCTTGTGCTCGTTGAAATTCTCGTCTTCTGTCGCAATGATAGCCTTTTTAAGATTATCCGAAATAGCACCTGAAGCGACTGAAGTGCGCAACAAATCGCCCTCGATCGAGGCAATGGCACTGCCGTCAGAATAAGTGATTTCTGAGATAGAGGCAATATCCTTCACTTGCTTGACCAACTCTTCTGCTTGAGGGACCTGGGCCTTGTCAAATAGGGCAACTCCATAACCCATAGCCACCCCAGCACCAAACAGTCCACCGATAAAACCTAAGATAAAGAGAGTGTTGAAGGCCACTTTAAAAGCACTCAAAATCTTAGCGAAAATAGGCCCTGCCTTTCTAACTTTATCAGAAGAGGTCCCCTTTTTACCGGTTTTCTTATCAGCTAGTTTTTCTGCTAGTCTTTTCTTCCATTTTGCAATTCGTTGCATTAGTTGCTGGAAAAAATGCAGCATTTTTGTTTTTAATTCATCAATTCTTTCTTTCATGAATGTCCTCGCTTTCTCTATTATACCATAAAAGGAAAACTTTCAATAAAATAGCCACTTTCTTCCCTATTCCACTAGGCTATTAATCAAGTTTGTGATACAATAGGTAGAAACAATATTTTATAAAGGAGAAAAGACACATGCACATTTTTGATGAGCTAAAAGAGCGTGGTTTGATTTTTCAAACGACTGATGAAGAAGCTTTGCGTAAAGCCCTAGAAGAAGGTCAAGTTTCTTATTATACTGGCTACGATCCAACTGCTGACAGCCTTCACCTCGGTCACCTTGTCGCAATCTTGACAAGTCGTCGTTTGCAACTAGCAGGTCACAAACCTTATGCGCTCGTTGGCGGTGCTACAGGTCTCATCGGAGATCCGTCCTTCAAAGATGCTGAGCGTAGTCTCCAAACAAAAGACACAGTAGAGGGCTGGGTCAAGTCTATCCAAGGACAACTTTCTCGTTTTCTTGACTTTGAAAATGGGGAAAATAAAGCTGTCATGGTCAACAACTACGACTGGTTTGGCAGCATCAGCTTCATTGACTTCCTCCGTGATGTCGGAAAATACTTCACTGTCAACTCCATGATGAGTAAGGAGTCTGTGAAAAAACGGATCGAGACAGGGATTTCTTACACTGAGTTCGCTTACCAAATCATGCAAGGATATGACTTCTACGTCCTTAACCAAGAGCACAACGTAACCCTACAAATCGGTGGTTCTGACCAGTGGGGAAATATGACTGCTGGTACCGAATTGCTTCGTCGCAAGGCTGACAAGACTGGTCACGTTATCACAGTGCCACTCATTACAGATGCAACTGGTAAGAAATTTGGTAAATCAGAAGGAAACGCTGTTTGGCTCAACCCTGAAAAGACTTCTCCATACGAAATGTACCAATTCTGGATGAACGTCATGGACGCTGACGCTGTTCGCTTCTTGAAGATCTTTACCTTCTTGTCACTGGACGAGATTGAAGACATCCGCAAACAATTTGAAGCAGCACCACACGAACGCTTGGCTCAAAAAGTCTTGGCTCGTGAGGTCGTAACACTTGTCCACGGTGAAGAAGCCTACAAGGAAGCCCTTAACATCACTGAGCAACTCTTTGCTGGAAACATCAAAAACCTTTCTGTCAAAGAACTCAAACAAGGACTCCGCGGGGTACCAAATTACCAAGTCCAAGCTGACGAAAACCACAATATCGTGGAACTCCTCGTATCATCTGGCGTGGTTAACTCAAAACGCCAAGCCCGCGAGGATGTTCAAAATGGAGCTATCTACGTCAACGGTGATCGTATCCAAGACCTTGACTATGTCTTGAATGACGCAGATAAGTTAGAGAACGAACTCACTGTTATCCGTCGTGGTAAGAAAAAATACTTTGTATTGACTTACTAAACTGTTCAACATTTATCTATAAACAAAGGAGTTAACCTCGAGAAAGGTAACTCCTTTTTGCTGTTAATAACTCTCATCTATCTATTTTTAATAGACAGACTACGCAAGACAATGCGCAAGGTTGTTAGATTATGTAAGATAGAGAGATTTGAAGGACTGAGCCAATTAAACAAGCCAAAGCCAATCAAACTACTATTTACGACAACGGTATCTTGAATATTCTTCTTGATGAGTATTTGCAAAGATGATGATAGCGAATCCAACTCTTGGAAGAAATCCAAGCGATTATCTAACAATAAGATATCACTCATCTGCTTAGAAATATCTGCGCTTTCATTCATCACCACACCGATATCTGATAGGGTTAGAGCCGCTGAGTCATTCAATCCATCTCCAACCATCAAAATAGTGTGACCTGCTTTCTGCAGTTCCTCTACTAACTCAAATTTCCCATCAGGTTTCAAGTCTGTATAGACCTGATCAAAGGGCAAATCTTTGACTAATTCCTCTGTTCTAACCAAGGTGTCCCCTGTTGCCAGAATCAATTTTTTCCCTTGTGCCTTAAGTTTCTCCAAGGCTGCTTTTGCTTCTTTTCTCAAAGGAGTATGAATGCAGAACATTCCAATCAATTCATTCTGGTAGGCTAAGAATAAGAGATTGTAGTGATTCTTGTACTCTTCAATCAAAGCATGTTGTTCCAAACTAATATGAATCTGCTCATCCTGCATCAAGACATAATTTCCAATAACAACTGGTTGGCCATCTATATGGGATTTGATTCCCTTACTTGCGATATATTGGAGTTTCCCATGCATTTCCTCATGTTCAATCCCCTCTATCTCGGCTTGTTTGACAATGGCATTAGCAATAGGATGATAAATGTGTTCCTCAAGACAGGCACTGATTCTGAGAATATCTTCCTCGCTATAGTCCCCAAAAGGTAACACCTTTTCAACTATAGGATAGCTAGTTGTGATTGTTCCTGTCTTATCAAACAAGAAAGTATCAACTTCCAGATATTTCTCTAGAACATCCCCATCCTTAATCACCATTTCACGGTTCAACCCCTCTTTGATAGCTGTCAAATAAGCTACAGGAGTAGAGATTTTCAAAGCGCAGGAGAAATCAACCAATAGGAATGAAATAGCCTTAGAAAAAGAACCTGTTAATAAGTAAGTCAGACCAGCCCCCAAGAAATTATATTTGACGACCTTGTCCGCCATCTTGATGAAATAGCGTTGTTTAGTTTTCTTGTTTTCTTCAGATTTCTTCATCAACTCAATCAGCTGTAAAATACGGCTGTTCATCTGATTATCGGTTACACGAATGCGTAGCTCCCCAGTTTCCAAGACTGTGTTTGCACAAACCGAATCAGACTCTCTTTTTTCAACTGGAAAACTCTCTCCCGTCAAGGAACTTTCGTTGACCATACCTAAACCTGAAACTACTTGTCCATCAAACAGAATTTCATTTCCTTGAGATAGGACCAAGACATCTCCTATTTGAACATCGGAACTCTTGATACTAACGACCGTATCGCCCTGTACTAAGAATACATCGCTCTCTTTTGCAAGAAGACTCTGTTCTAAATCTGTTGCAGTTTTTTTCAAGGACCACTGATCTAAATGATTCCCCAAATCAAGCATAAACATGATGTTGCTGGCAGTCTTGGATTGGTTCATAAACAAAGACAATAAAATAGCCGAACAGTCCAAGACTTCCATCGTTAGTTCCTTACGCGCTAGTGTTTGATAGGCTTCTTTAACATATCCAAAAGCCTGATAACAAGTCCATATATAGCGAATAGGAGACGGCACAAGACTACGAAAAAGCACACGCTTAATCGCTGCACCTGAAACGATAGAATAGGCACTCTCTTCTCTACGAACAGGAAGAGTCATCAACTCAGAAACTTTCCCTTTATCAATCCTTTTTAAAAAGGCTTCTGCATTGTCTAATACAGAGAAGCCTTCTTTTATACGTAGGGTAAAGTGCTGTTGATCCATGTAAAACTGGATAGACTCAATTCCCTTCTCATCTCTCGCCAAGGAACGAAGATAGTCTTGAATATCCAAGGTAAGTGAAAAAGAAGATGATAGTCGGATATGTTGATATCCTCTATATAGCACTTTAAAAGACATATTATTCTCCTATAAGGCTATCTAATTGCTCTTCTTTTTTCTCTTGCTCATACAAATATTTAGCATCTTGCAAAACATCGTCTCCATGTTGTTTCACAACAGAAACAGATGCATCTAGCTCGTCTTTCAACTTGTAAGCCTTAGCCAAAGCTTTAGAATAACCTTTTTTAGCTTCCTTACTTGCTAAGATTTTCAAACCAAGGGTACCAAATGCGACACCACCCAAAAATAATGAAGATTTTTTCGCAACTTTTGCAACGGTTAATACTTCTTTTAACATACTTATTTCCTCCTTATCATTATTATATAGCAATTTAGATATAAAAGCAATTTCATTTTATAAATTGGAGAATTAGTTTTATTTCTACTGAATCTCCCATCTACTTGCTCCTAAAGTTGCTTTCACTTGCCTCTTTTGATACACTTAAACTATGAATACAAATCTCAAACCCAAACTTCAGCGCTTCGCTGCTGCGACTGCCTTTGCCTGTCCTATCTGCCAAGAAAATCTAACCTTAGTAGAGAGCAGTCTCAAGTGTAGCAATCGTCATTCTTTTGACTTGGCAAAATTTGGCTATGTCAACTTGGCTCCTCAAATCAAGCAATCTGCCAACTACGACAAGGAAAACTTTCAAAACCGCCAAGAAATCCTAGAGGCTGGCTTTTATCAGGCTATCTTAGAAGGTATCTCCGACTTACTAGCCACTAAACCATCCGCAAAAACAGTCTTGGATATCGGTTGTGGCGAAGGCTTCTACTCTCGCAAGCTCCAAGAAAGTCACTCTGACAAAACCTTTTACGCCTTTGATATTTCAAAAGATTCCGTTCAAATCGCTGCCAAGAGCGAACCAAACTGGGCGGTCAACTGGTTTGTCGGCGACCTGGCTCGTCTTCCTATAAAAGACGCCAGCATGGATATCCTGCTTGATATCTTCTCGCCTGCCAACTATGGGGAATTCCGTCGCGTTTTATCCAAAGACGGTATTTTGATCAAGGTCATCCCAACCGAAAATCACCTCAAAGAAATCCGTCAAATGGTGCAGGACCAGCTGACAAAGAAGGATTATTCCAACCAAGATATCAAAGAACATTTCCAGGAACATTTCAGAATCCAATCTAGTCAGATTGCTTCCTTAACAAAACCTATCTCGGCTGAGCAACGCCAAGCCCTGCTTGCCATGACGCCCTTACTCTTTCACGTTGACCATACCAAGATTGACTGGAGCCAACTGACAGAGATTACCATTGAAGCAGAGATTTTGGTTGGGAAAGCACTGTAATTAAAACTTTCAGATAAGACAAAAACCCGCACCTCTTCTTGAGGCGTGGGTTTAAATCACGATTTTTCAACTGTCTATCCGAAAAGTGGAAAAAATTTTAACCTCTCCATTTATTTTCGATTCGAAATGACAAATTTATCAATGAATAATAAGTGAAATGAGGCAAGTGTAATCCCCAAATAGCACCCATGATAAGAGATTTCTTGATGGGTAAGTGGAAAAAGAGTACGATTCCCCATCGAGAGTGATGACAAAACCACAAATAGTATCCAAAATAAATCAGTCCATTTATATTTTGAAAAATATTTTTTCCACATAAAAACACCTTCTTTCTTCACCACAATGCTATTATAATACAAATTATAAGCGGATACAAGAAATACGAGGCCATCAACTACGAAGAATCATGAGACTGAAATACAGTAAAAAGCAGTATTTCTAAAACTTCAACGTATCTATGATTTATCTCTTTTTAGACCTGATTGGCTAAAATCCACATCATTCAAAAAAGCGAATTTCAATTGAAATTCGCTTTTTTTACAAAGTGATTAGTATAAATTTTGTATCTTAGTTCAAGTGCCAGATATCTTCGTTGTACTGAGCGATTGTACGGTCAGATGAGAAGAATCCTGCTTTGGCAATGTTAACGATGACTTTATCCAACCATGCGTCGCGGTCTTCGTAGTCAGCAAGCATTTGCTCTTTGACTTTAATGTAGTCTTCCAAGTCAAGGAGAGTCATGAACCAGTCTTTGTTGATCAATTCGTTGTAAAGACGTTCCAAGCGTTCTTTCTTGCCTACTGCAAGAACAGCGTCACTCACGATGAAGTCAACTAATGGTTTGATAGCTTTACGAGCGTAGAATTCGCTTGATTTGTAAGCTGCTTTTGCGTAAAGGTCGATAACAGTTTCTGAATCTTCACCGAAGATGTAGATATTTTCGTCGCCAACCAACTCAGCAATTTCCACGTTAGCTCCGTCCATAGTACCAAGAGTCAAAGCTCCGTTCAACATGAATTTCATGTTACCAGTACCTGAAGCTTCTTTAGAAGCAAGTGAGATTTGTTCTGAGATATCACATGCTGGGATGAGGAAGCTTGCTGCAGTAACGTTGTAGTTTTCAACCATAACCACTTGCAAGTGTGGAGCTACTTCTGGATCATTTGCAATCACTTCTGACAAGCAAAGGATCAAGTGAATGATGTCTTGGGCGATTGTGTAGGCAGGAGCTGCTTTACCACCAAAGAAGACTGTGATTGGACGAGCAGGGATGTTACCAGCCTTGATATCAAGGTATTTGTGGATGACATACAAAGCGTTCATTTGTTGGCGTTTGTACTCGTGAAGACGTTTGATTTGGATATCAAAGATAGAGTTTGTATTGATTTCCACACCTTGGTGATCTTTCAAGTGACGAGCCAATTTACGTTTGTTGTGAGCCTTGATGCTTTCCAATTTTTCTTTGACAGCTGCTTTGTCTTCGTAAGACAAGAGTTTTTCAAGCTCATCTGCTTCATGGTGCCATCCCTCTCCAATAATCTCATCCAAGTAGTGAGATAGTCTTGGGTTGGCATGCATGAGCCAACGACGGAATGTGATACCGTTTGTTTTGTTGTTGAATTTTTCTGGGTAGATGTCGTAGAAAGCTTTCAACTCTGAATTCTTCAAGATTTCAGTGTGGAGTGCTGCCACCCCGTTTACGCTGTATCCATAGTGGATATCCATGTGAGCCATGTGTACACGGTCGTTTTCATCAATGATTTGAACAGCTGGATCTTTGTATTCTGCTTTCACACGACGGTCCAATTCTTTGATGATTGGTACCAAGTGAGGAACCACTTCTTCCAAGAATTCAAGAGGCCATTTTTCAAGGGCTTCAGCAAGGATTGTGTGGTTAGTGTAGGCAGTCATGCTACGTACGATTGAGATTGCTTCATCAAGTTCGATACCACGCGCAGTCAAAAGACGGATCAATTCAGGAATCACCATTGAGGGGTGAGTATCATTGATTTGTACAACTGCGTAGTCCGCAAGGTCATGCAAGTTGCTTCCTTTTTCGATCGCTTCGTCGATGATCAATTGTGCACCGTTTGAAACCATGAAGTATTGTTGGAAGATACGGAGCAATTCACCTTGCTTGTCGCTATCGTCTGGGTAAAGGAAGAGAGTCAAGTTGCGAGCGATATCTGTCTTGTCAAAGTTGATACCATCTTCGATGATAGAAGAATCAACTGAATCCAAGTCAAACAAACGCAAGCGGTTTTTAGTAGCTGTCTTGTAACCAGGTACATCGATATCGTAAAGAGTAGATGTCAATGTGAAGTGTGCAAATGGCACTTGGTAGCTACGGCTTGAGCGTACCAACCAGTTTTGCTCAGTCAACCAAGCGTTAGGAATCGTTTCTTGTTGGTTGTTTTTAAGAACTTGTTGGAAAAGACCGAAGTGGTAGTTCAATCCAACACCGTCACCATTCAAACCAAGTGTAGCGATTGAGTCGATAAAGCAGGCTGCCAAACGTCCCAAACCACCGTTACCAAGTGATGGTTCCAATTCTACTTCTTCGATTTCGATCAACTCTTTACCTGCAGCTGCAAGTTCTTTTTTCACATCGTCGTAAAGACCAAGGTTAATCAAGTTATTTGACAAGAGTTTACCGATCAAGAACTCAGCTGAGATGTAGTAAACTTTTTTCTTACCAGTGTTGACTGGTTTTTGACTGCTAGCAAGCTTGCTGTAGTTGAGAAGAGCAAGGTAAAGCTCTTCATTGCTACATTCTGCAATAGTTTTATTGTAACGTTTTTGTACAAATTCGTTTAATGGTAACATGTTTATGTGTCTCCTGATAATGTCTTATTTCTTTAATTCTACCAAATTTTCATTAATTCGGCGATAAATTGTAGTCAAGTCAAGCAAAGTTTCTTCAACAGCTGGTGTGAGTTGGTCTGCTGTCATACGCCATGACCAGTTTCCGCCAAGAGTAGATGGGAAGTTCATACGAGCTGACTCATCTAGTTCTAGCAAGTCTTGCATAGTGGCAATAGCCATGAAGCTAACGGATGAAAAGATTGTGCGAAGCATTGCGTGTGGCACTGTTTCATACTCTTTACGGTTCGTGTAGCGCGCCATGTATTCACGAGTTGGATCGTCGATTTCATTACGGTACCAACCAAGAACCGTATTGTTATCGTGTGTTCCTGTATACATAACAGAGTTGGCAGGTGCCAAGTGTGGGCTATCAATACTTTCGTCTTCTGGATTGAAGGCGAATTGAAGAATCTTCATTCCTGGGAAGCCAGTGCGTTCACGCAACTCGATGACTTCATCTGTCATGAAACCAAGGTCTTCTGCGATGATGTTTAGCTCACCAAGCTCTTCTTTAACAGCTGCGAAGAGTTTGTAGCCAGGACCTTTCACCCATTTACCAGGTGCTGCTGTATCGGAACCAGCAGGAATTTCCCAGTAAGATTCGAAACCGCGGAAATGGTCGATACGAACGATATCGTAAATCTTGAAGCTTTCACGCAAGCGTTCAATCCACCATTTGTAACCGTCTTTGTCCATTGCTTCCCAGTCATAGATTGGGTTTCCCCAAAGCTGACCAGTGGCAGAAAACTCATCTGGTGGGCATCCTGCGATGCAAGTTGCTTTACCAGTGGCATCTGTCTTGAAGAGATGTGGATTTGCCCACATGTCGCTTGAATCTTCCGCAACATAGATTGGCATATCTCCAACGATTTCGATGTGGTTGTCGTTAGCGTAGGCTTTCAATTTCAACCATTGTTGGAAGAAGAAGTATTGAGTCACACGGTGGTAAACCAACTTGTCTGCCAATTTCTCACGGTAGCTTTCAAGTGCTGAAGCTTTACGCGCACGAGCGTCTGCATCTGGCCATTCTGTCCAAGCAAGATTGTCAAAATGCTCTTTAATCGCCATATATTCTGCGAAGAGTTCGAGCCATGATTGGTTGTCTTGAGCAAACTTCTCAAAATCTTTGACATCACCCACTTCCAAGAAGCGTTTCACAGCTTTTTCTAAAAGTGGACGACGTGCGTAATAAATCTTCGCATAGTCAACTTCAGATGCATCGCTACCAAAGTCAACACCTTCAAGGTCACTAGCTTCCAACAAGCCTTGCTCTACCAAGATATCAAGGTCGATAAAATGCGTATTTCCAGCAAAGGCTGAGAATGATTGGTATGGAGAATCTCCATAGCTTGTTGTCCCAAGAGGGAGGATTTGCCAGTAACGTTGCTTCGTACGAACCAAGAAATCGACGAAATCATAGGCAGTCTGACCAAATGATCCAATCCCGTATGCTCCTGGTAGAGAAGAGATGTGCATCAACACACCACTTTGACGTTTTTTCATAATAGCACCTCATATGTTTGTTATAAAACGTTGCGCAATCAAGGCGCAAACGTTTGCGTTAATTTAAGTATAACGCATTTCAAAAACAAATGCAAGCGTTTTTAAAAATTTTTTTGAATTATTTTTATCTAACTAAAACTTATTCCCACTGATATTTTATGAAATAAGCGAAAAAATTTTAAAGATTTTCTGATTTAAGATAATTCATTCCCAATATCTGCTCTATTTTCTGAAAAACTGAGCCGAATTTACGCAATCGTTTTCCTAATATATTTTCAATTCAAAAAAACAAACATTTTAAGTTCTTTCCTATATATAGGCTTTAACAAATGTTTGAAACCTTAAAATTTTTTTAAAAAACTTTTTAAAAAAGCTTGCAACCGTTTTCTATTTGTGCTATACTAGGCTCATAAAAGAAAACGTTTGCGTTTTCTAAATAAATTATACTGTTATTCTTTAGGAGGAATACACTATGTCATCTAAATTCATGAAGAGCGCTGCTGTGCTCGGAACTGCTACTCTCGCTAGCTTGCTCTTGGTAGCTTGCGGAAGCAAATCTGCTGACAAAGCTGCTGATACTAGCTCTTCAGAAGCAAAAGAACTTACTTTCTACGTTGAAGACCAATATAAAGCCTTCGCTGAATCTGCTGCAAAAGCTTACGAAAAAGAATCTGGCGTAAAAGTTACTATCAAAACAGGTGACCAAATGGGTGGTCTTGATAACCTTTCACTTGACAACCAATCTGGTAAAGCCCCTGATGTTATGATGGCTCCATACGACCGTGTAGGTAGCCTTGGTACTGACGGACAACTTTCAGAGGTTACTCTTAGTGATGGTGCAAAGACAGACGATAAAACAAAATCACTTGTAACTGTTGGTGGTAAAGTCTATGGTGCTCCAGCTGTCATCGAATCACTCGTTTTGTACTATAACAAAGATTTGCTTAAAGAAGCTCCTAAAACATTTGCTGATTTGGAAAACCTTGCTAAAGACAGCAAATACGCTTTCGCTGGTGAAGATGGCAAAACTACTGCCTTCCTAGCTGACTGGACAAACTTCTACTACGCATACGGACTTCTTGCTGGTAACGGCGGTTATGTATTTGGCCAAAACGGTAAAGATCCTAAAGATATCGGACTTGCAAACGAAGGTTCAATTACAGCTATCAACTATGCTAAATCTTGGTATGAAAAATGGCCTAAAGGTATGCAAGATACTGAAGGAGCTCCAAACTTAATCCAAACTCAATTCCAAGAAGGTAAAACTGCTGCTATCATCGATGGTCCTTGGAAAGCTCAAGCATTCAAAGATGCTAAAGTAAACTACGGTGTTGCGACTATCCCAACTCTTCCAAACGGTAAAAACTATGAAACATTTGGTGGTGGTAAAGCTTGGGTTATCCCAGCAAGCACTAAGAACCTTGAAGGAGCTCAAAAATTTGTAGACTTCCTTGTATCAACTGAACAACAAAAAGCGTTCTACGACGCTACAAACGAAATCCCAGCTAATACTGAAGCTCGTACTTATGCTGAAGGCAAAAAAGATGAGTTGACAACAGCCGTGATTGAACAGTTCAAGAACGCTCAACCAATGCCAAACATCTCTCAAATGTCAGCTGTTTGGGACCCAGCTAAAACAATGCTCTTTGAAGCTGTAAGTGGTACGAAAGATGCGAAAACAGCTGCTAACGATGCTGTAACATTGATTAAGGACACAATCAAACAAAAATTTGGTGAATAATTGATTTGTTCAAGGGGGGTGGAAGCATAATCCCCCTTTGAATTTATAGATACGCCTATTATTATACGTACGTATCCTACGATTGAATCCGAGTTTTATCTCGCATCCTATGAAAGGAGTAATCATGGAAAAACAACAGCCTCGCAAAGCAGCCTTGCTGTCAATCATTCCTGGTTTAGGACAAATTTATAACAAACAAAAAGCTAAAGGATTTATTTTCCTTGGTGTTACCGTTTTATTTGTCCTGTATTTTCTAACACTTGCAACCCCTGAATTGAGTAATTTGGTCACTCTTGGTGACAAACCTGGTCGTGACAATTCACTTTTCATGCTGATTCGCGGTGCTTTCCATTCTATCTTTGTTGTCGTTTACTTGCTCTTTTATATCTTTAATATCAAGGACGCACATACGACTGCTAAACGTATCAACAACGGGATTCCTGTAGCTCGTACCTTTAAGGATATGATTAAAGGTATTTATGAGAATGGATTCCCATACCTTTTGATCATCCCATCGTATGTAGCGATGACATTTGCGATTATCTTTCCAGTTATCGTAACCTTGATGATTGCCTTTACCAACTATGACTTCCAACATTTACCACCAAATAAATTGTTGGACTGGGTTGGTTTAACGAACTTCACAAATATCTGGAGCTTGAGTACCTTCCGTTCTGCCTTTGGTTCTGTTCTTTCTTGGACCATTATTTGGGCCTTGGCTGCTTCTACCTTGCAGATCGTCATTGGTATCTTTACAGCAATCATTGCCAACCAACCATTTATCAAAGGAAAACGTATCTTTGGTGTTATTTTCCTTCTTCCTTGGGCAGTTCCAGCCTTCATCACTATCTTGACGTTCTCAAATATGTTTAATGATAGTGTTGGTGCCATCAACACCCAAGTCTTGCCTCTCTTGTCTAAGGTTCTTCCTTTCCTAGATGGAGCGCTTATCCCTTGGAAAACAGATCCAACTTGGACTAAGATTGCCTTGATTATGATGCAAGGTTGGCTAGGATTCCCATACATCTACGTTTTGACCTTGGGTATCTTGCAGTCTATTCCTAACGACCTCTACGAAGCGGCTTATATCGATGGTGCCAATGCTTGGCAAAAATTCCGTAACATCACTTTCCCAATGATCTTGGCTGTTGCAGCTCCAACATTGATTAGCCAATACACCTTCAACTTTAACAACTTCTCTATCATGTATCTCTTTAATGGTGGAGGTCCTGGTACTGTCGGAGGCGGAGCCGGTTCAACTGATATCTTGATTTCATGGATTTACCGTTTGACAACAGGTACATCTCCTCAATACTCTATGGCGGCAGCTGTTACCTTGATTATCTCCATCATTGTCATCTCTATCTCTATGATCGCATTCAAGAAACTACACGCATTTGATATGGAGGACGTCTAAGATGAATAACTCAATCAAACTCAAACGTAGACTGACTCAAACCCTCACTTACCTCTACTTGATTGGCCTATCAATTGTCATTATCTATCCACTTTTGATTACTATCATGTCAGCCTTTAAAGCAGGTAACGTCGCAGCCTTTAAACTCGATACTAACATCGACTTCAATTTTGATAACTTTAAAGGACTCTTTACCGAAACTTTGTACGGTACTTGGTACCTCAATACTTTGATCATTGCCTTTATCACAATGGCTGTTCAAACAAGTATCATCGTACTTGCTGGTTATGCTTATAGCCGTTACAACTTCTTGGCTCGTAAACAAAGTTTGGTCTTCTTCTTGATTATCCAAATGGTGCCAACCATGGCCGCATTGACCGCCTTCTTCGTTATGGCGCTTATGTTGAACGCCCTTAACCATAGCTGGTTCCTCATCTTCCTCTACGTCGGTGGAGGTATTCCGATGAATGCTTGGCTCATGAAAGGTTACTTTGATACTGTGCCAATGTCTCTTGACGAATCTGCAAAACTAGATGGTGCAGGACACTTCCGTCGCTTCTGGCAAATTGTCCTTCCGCTCGTTCGCCCAATGGTGGCTGTACAAGCCCTCTGGGCCTTCATGGGACCTTTCGGGGATTACATCCTCTCTAGTTTCTTGCTTCGTGAGAAAGAATACTTTACTGTTGCCGTTGGTCTCCAGACCTTCGTTAGCAATGTGAAAAACATGAAGATCGCCTACTTCTCAGCAGGTGCTATCCTCATCGCCCTTCCAATCTGTATTCTCTTCTTCTTCCTACAAAAGAACTTTGTTTCAGGACTTACAAGTGGTGGCGACAAGGGATAATTTATCCCCGCCACCCTTTTTCATTTTGGAGCTTGTTGCTAAAGCTACAAGATTAGACACACTTCTACAAATCTTATTGAAACCATCTTTAAATAAGGAATTGATTTGCTAGACTTGAAATAAAGCACATTTCTCTATATAATAATACTCATATAGAAAACACTCTTAGAAAGATGCCTATGCTTCCATATCCATTCTCGTATTTTACTAGTATCTGGGGATTTCGTAAGCCCCTATCAAAACGTTTCGGCCTTAACTGGTTTCAGCTTCTCTTTACGAGCATTTTCCTCATCAGCTTGTCTATGGTTCCAATTGCCATTCAAAACAGCTCGCAGGAAACGTATCCACTGGATACCTTTATCGATAATGTCTACACTCCACTGACAGATGAAGCGATCATGGACTTGTCAGAGAATGCACAAATCGTTGATGGAAAGCTGAACTACTCAGGAACTAAGAATCAGCAGCCTTCTCTTTTGATTGGTTCAAGCCAAATCAAAGAATTGCCAGAGGACCTACAACTTCATTTTGATACGGAAGAACTCGTCATCAGTAAGGAAAGTAAGGAACTGACTCGCATTCGCTACCACGTGATTCAAACGGAGAGTTTCCAGAGTAAGGAAGATCTTACCCAGGCCATTTCTAAAGATTGGTATCAACAAAACCAGGTCTATATCAGTCTCTTTCTCGTTCTTGGTGCAAGCTTCCTCTTTGGATTGAATTTCTTCATTGTCTCTCTTGGGGCTAGCTTTCTCCTTTATATCACCAAAAAATCACGCCTCTTTTCATTTAGGACCTTTAAAGAGTGCTACCATTTTATCTTGAACTGTTTAGGATTACCAACTCTGATTACGCTTATTTGGGGACTTTTTGGTCAAAATATGACAACCCTTATCACTGTACAAAACATTCTTTTTGTTCTTTATCTGGTCACTATTTTTTACAAGACACATTTCCGTGATCCAGATTATCATAAATAGGAGATTTTTATGCCCGTGACGATTAAAGATGTGGCTAAAGCAGCAGGTGTCTCACCTTCAACTGTTACCCGCGTCATTCAAAATAAATCAACGATTAGTGATGAAACCAAAAAACGAGTTCGCAAGGCGATGAAGGAGCTCAACTACCATCCCAACCTCAATGCTCGTAGCTTGGTAAGTAGCTATACTCAGGTAATCGGTCTGGTGCTCCCTGACGACTCGGATGCCTTTTACCAAAATCCTTTCTTCCCATCTGTTCTACGAGGGATCGCCCAAGTGGCATCTGAGAACCACTATGCTATTCAGATTGCAACTGGGAAAGATGCAAAAGAGCGACTCAAAGCTATTTCCCAGATGGTCTATGGTAAGCGTGTAGATGGTTTGATTTTCCTCTATGCCCAAGAAGAGGATCCTTTGGTTAAACTAGTAGCCGATGAGCAATTTCCTTTCCTTATCTTAGGTAAATCTCTATCTCCCTTCATTCCGCTTGTCGATAATGACAATGTCCAGGCAGGTTTTGATGCGACAGAATATTTCATCAAAAAAGGATGCAAGCGAATTGCCTTCATCGGAGGAACCAAAAAACTTTTCGTAACACAAGATCGTCTAATGGGTTATGAGTTAGCTCTTAAACAATACCAACTTCCTATTGATCCCAATCTGACCTACTTTGCGACCGAATTTCTTGAAGATAATGGTTATCGCTTTAGTAAACTTCTCTTCGAACATGATCCAAATATTGATGCTATTATTACTATTGATAGCCTTCTTGCTGCAGGGGTCTGTGATTACATCGCAAAACACCAACTGGATGTCCCTGTCCTCAGCTTTGACTCGGTCAACCCTAAACTGAACTTGGCAGCCTATGTGGATATCAATAGTTTAGAACTCGGGCGCGTTTCCTTTGAAACCATTCTCCAGATCATCAACGATGCTAAAAACAATAAACAGATTTGTTACCGCCAGTTGATTGGACACAAAATTATCGAAAAATAAAGACCAGCCCCAAGGCTGGTCTTTTGAGTATTATTAATTGTCTGTTTCTACGAATCGTCCTAGGATGTGGACATTTTCGGATACAGAGACAAAGGCTGTCGGATCGACCTGTTTCATGATGTGTTTAAAATCATTAAACTCTGCTCGTGTGATAACTGTAATCAAGACTGCTTTTCTCTCATGATTATAGGTTCCTTCTGCATCGTGGATCATGGTTGCTCCGCGGTGCAATTTTTTATGGATTTTTGCAATTACCTTGTCAGGATTATTGGTCACAATCATGGCCTGCATGCGTTTTTGCTTGGTAAAGACCGCGTCTGTCACACGACTGGAGACAAAGATAGTAATCATGGAGTAGAGGGCGTATTTCCAACCAAAGGTCAATCCTGCTATCAGCATGATGGTTCCATTTACTAGGAAAGAAATACTACCGACATTCTTACCCGTTTTCTTTCGAATGGTCAGACTGACGATATCTGTACCTCCGCTAGAAATATTGTTACGGAGCGCAAAACCAATCCCCAAGCCCATGACAACACCCCCAAAAAGAGCATTGATAATGGGATCCTCTGTCAAGGTCACAACTGGTACAAGCTGGATAAAGAGGGAACTCATGGATACTGTGATAAAGGTAAAGATTGTAAACTTATGCCCAATCTGATACCAAGCCAAAATCATCAACGGAAAATTGATAGCATAAAAGGTTAGCGATATCGGAATGTAAAAACCAAACCAGTGATTACTCAAGGCAGAGATAATCTGTGCCAGACCCGTCGCACCACTGGAGTAAACGTGTCCTGGTTGAAAAAAGAAATTGACTGCTACCGCTGACAGAAAGCCATAAACCAGAGAAGCCGATACTTTCTCATCATATTTTTCCCGAGAGATACTTTGTAAAACTCGTAAGATTTTTATCTGATAAGCAAAGCGGCGCAAATAATAGCGCCACCGCTTAATTCGTTTTGCTTGTTTCATCTTCTTCTACTTGTAAGCTGAGTTCCTCTAGTTGTTTGAGAGCGACTGTTGATGGAGCTTGAGTCATTGGGTCGGTTGCCTTATTGTTCTTAGGAAAGGCAATGACTTCACGGATATTTTCTTCTCCTGCTAAGAGCATCACAAAACGATCAAGTCCAATAGCCAAGCCACCATGTGGTGGGAAACCATAGTCCATGGCTTCAAGAAGGAAGCCAAACTGGTCATTGGCTTCTTCAGCTGAGAAACCAAGAGCCTTAAACATGCGTTCTTGAAGGTCTTTTTGGTTGATACGAAGACTACCACCACCAAGCTCATAACCATTCAAGACGATATCGTAAGCAATGGCACGAACCTTAGCCAAATCACCTTCTAATTCGTGAGCTGTTTCTTCCTGTGGAAGAGTAAACGGATGGTGGGCACTCATGTAGCGGCCTTCTTCTTCAGACCATTCAAACATTGGCCAATCAACCACCCAAAGGAAGTTGAATTTATCGTTATCAATCAAGTCAAACTCTTTGGCGATACGGCCACGAAGGGCGCCTAGTGTTGCATTGGCCACTTCAAGCGTATCCGCCACAAATAGAACCAAATCCTTATCTTCAAGACCAAGTGCTGCAGTCAAATCTGCTTGGATCCCAGTCAAGAACTTGGCAACTGGTCCATTTAATTCTCCATCAACTACCTTGACCCAAGCAAGACCTTTGGCTCCGTACTGTTTGGCTACTTCGGTCATCTTGTCGATGTCTTTACGTGAGTAGTTATCTGCAGCTCCTTTGACCACAATAGCTTTAACGGCAGGTGCTTCTGAGAAGACTTTGAAATCAACACCCTTGACTACTTCTGTCAAGTCCTGAAGCAACATGTCAAAACGGGTATCAGGTTTGTCAGAACCGTAAAGAGCCATTGCGTCATCATACTTCATACGAGGAAATGGAAGCGTCACGTCGATGCCTTTTGTTTCTTTCATCACGCGTGCAATCAAGCCTTCTGTAATATCTTGGATCTCCTGCTCCGTAAGGAAGGATGTTTCCAAGTCGACCTGGGTAAACTCAGGCTGGCGGTCACCACGCAAGTCCTCGTCACGGAAACATTTGACGATTTGGTAATAACGGTCAAAACCAGCATTCATCAACAACTGTTTTGTAATCTGTGGGCTCTGAGGAAGAGCGTAGAAATGCCCTTTATTGACACGAGATGGCACCAAATAGTCACGTGCCCCTTCTGGCGTTGATTTAGAAAGGAATGGCGTCTCCACATCGATAAACTCCAACTCATCCAAGTAGTTACGGATTGAGTGGGTCACCTTGGCACGAAGCTTAAGGTTTTCTAGCATTTCTGGACGACGAAGGTCAAGGTAACGGTAACGCAAACGTGTATCGTCATTGGCCTCAATCCCATCTTTAATCTCAAAAGGCGTTGTTTTAGCTGTATTAAGCACTGTCAAAGCTGTCACGTTTAACTCAACCGCACCAGTCGGCAATTTATCATTGGCTTGCTCACGCGCAACGACTTGACCAGTCACCTCGATAACAAATTCGCTACGAAGGCTTTCAGCTGTTGCCATAACCTCTGCAGATACTTTTTCAGGGTTGATAACCAACTGCATGATTCCTTCACGGTCACGAAGGTCGATAAAGATCAAACCACCAAGGTCACGACGACGGCTAACCCAGCCTTTCAAGGTCATTTCTTGTCCGATGTGTTCCTCACGAACACGACCAGCATACATACTACGTTTCATGTTTTCTCTCCTCTTTTATTCTGTTACTATTTTACCACAAAAGCGCAGGCACTTCATGAAAATCATCAGAAAAGTTTGATTGCCTTTAGAAATCAAAACAAACAGACAAAAAATCCGATGAAAACGTCATCGGATTCTCTGATTATGATTCTTAACCTTTTTTGCGCTTTTCGGCAATCTCCGCTGCCTTTTTAGGTAGAACAATCTCCGTCGCATACGCCGAAGCAAAACGCAAGACACCTGCAATAGGCGCAAAGACAACTGCTAGATAGTTGTAAAAGAAATCGCCTTTAAAGGCATAGGCAAGTGCCCCGATGATAAAGAAGAGAACGACCGCCTGTATCAATGCTAATAAAATTACTCGTTTCATGTGACCTCCTGACTCTATTATAGCATGAGTATCATCAAAAAGCCGATTAAATTATTCAAAGCGTGGAGAGAAATGCTGTAAAGCAGACCTTTTCGGCTTACATAAGCCAGACCCAAACTCAATCCTAGACTGGCATAAACTAAAAACTGTTGCAAAGTCCCTGGAAAATGAATCAAGGCAAAAAGCACACTTGATACGAGGAGAAACAGAGCTGTCTGTTTGCTGTTGTTCTGCTTAGGAAAGAGATAGCGCGCCAACATCCCTCTAAAGATGAGTTCTTCCGTCAGAGGAGCAAAGACCACTACCATAAAGAAACCAAAGACAGGCTGAGCAACTGTCAGTTGTGATACGATTTGTTGATTGACCGACGGATCATCTGGCAAAAAGAACTGGGCTGTAATCGCCACTAGCAAAACCAGGATTGGCAACCAGATATAACGATTAAATGCAGTCGTCTGGATGCTAACCTTTTCTGTCTGATACCATCTGTAAACTCCATAAACATAGGCCCCTGACAGGGCGATATAAAGTGGTAAAACTCCATAGATCGAAGCCCCTAGGTCAAGAGCTGACAACGCCATACTCTGAACCAGACCATAACCAAAGAAAAAGGATAGAACAGCTAGAAGAAACCAGCCAAGATTTTTAAGTAGTTTCATATGAGGCTCCTATTTTCCTTTATAACTATTTTTCAATACAAAGAGACTAGCTAATCCTAGTAAAAGAATCCATGCTAGCAAAAGACCGAGACTTCTCAAAGATAACTCTCCACCACCTGCTTTTAACAGACTTACCAAAGGCCCAATGAAGGAATAGTCCAACAGTTTTTGAGCAGTGTCATTTTGAACGGCAAGAATGGGCAAGAAAGAGAAAGTCAGCATAGGAAAAATACTATACACTTGCGCCTTAGACTGGGTATCTGATACTGCACCGATAAGAAGATTAAGAAAGATTATACTGATGGTCGCTAGAAGCAGATAGAGGCCATAGGTAAGAAAGTAGTTTGTCAAATCAACCTTAAGATAGAGAGGTAGAACAACCATCGAAAGAAGCATCACGAGAAGAGGAAGAGCCATCATACTCATAGTATACTCTGTTGCTGTCACACCACTTAGTATGAGTGATTTAAGATTACGTTTTTCCTTATCCTCAGCCATCATAATCGATACCATATAACCACTTCCCATACTCAAGACCATCGTCAAACTCATAGAGAGGAGAAACATACTCAATTCTCCACTCTTGTTTAAGAATTCATTATATAGGATAGCAATACCAAAGGGCATTAATAAAGTCGCTAATAAGGTTGAGTTGCTAACAAGAACTTGTAGTCTTAACCAAAGAAGGGCATTTAATTTTCTAAACATCTAACTTTTCTCCTGTCAATCTAATAAAGATTTCTTCTAAAGTCGGTTCACAAGAATGAACAGCTATTAGATTTGTCGTATTCAAATGAGGCAATTCTTCAAAAGGAATCACTTGCTCACGCCCATCTTGATAGCGTAAACGAACCTTTTTATCCACATGGTATTTCTGGATAATCTCTTGTGGGCTACCATACTCAATCAACTTTCCCTTATTTAAAAGAGAGAGTCGATCACAAAGCAAGGTTGCTTCATTCATATCGTGGGTTGTTAAGAAAATCGTTGTCCCAGCCTGCTTCAATTCTTGTAAGAGAGCATGAATCGATTTTGAGGTGGTAGGATCAAGACCACTTGTTGGCTCATCCAGAAAGAGGATTTTGGGAGCATTTAGAAGAGCACGAGCCAAGAACATCCGTTGTTTCATACCTGTGGATAGTTTTTCTGCGATAAGGTTTTTGGCATCTGATAACCCCACTTGATCAAGTACTGTATCTACTCTAGAAGCTTTAAGACCATATAATTTTGCATAAATGAGCAGATTTTTATAGAGGCTCATCTTTTCATAAAAACCACTGGTATCACTAACAATCCCGATTTGTTCCAAATCATTTGAAGTCAAATTTCGAGAGGACTTCCCTAGGAGAACGGTCTCACCCTGATCTGCAGCTAACTGACCCGTCAAAACATTGATCATAGTTGTTTTACCTGAACCTGAAGGTCCTAGGAAGCCAAAAATTTCACCCTCTTGAATCTCGAAAGAAATCTGATGCAGAGCTTTCTTGCTTCCAAAACTTTTACTTACATTTTCAACGCGAATCATAGGAACTCCTTTATTTGAAATAACGTTTTACCATAGGTAATTGCATCACATTGATATAAATATGGATCGCTCCTACAAGCAAGAAGGCTAGTAACTGAATCTCTCCTGTCAATAAAGAAAAGATAGCAATCAAAAAATAGAGACCTGGTAAGACATACTGATTTAATTGGAATAAAATTCGAAAACTTTGTTCCAAATTAGCCTGACGCTCCCCTTCATCATAGGAGTTTACGTAGTCCAAGACATCCTTTGGTGTAGAGAAGAATTCCAAATCAAACTGACGAACGATCGCAATGGTTTTATAGAGATATTTTTGAGCACTGAAAATCATCACTAATGCCAAAAAAGAAAGAGATAAGGTTATATAGCTGATATTTAGTACAATTACTTCACTACCTGAGATGAAAAGAGCCAAAAAAATCACTACGCCTGCACTATTAAAAGCAATAGTTCCAAACTCGAGATTGCGATACATTTGCACATAATAGGTTTCATTCAAATCATCATCCGTTTCCTCTTTGTACAAGGAGTGAAATGTTCTGCTTTTCTTTAAGAAATCGAAAGTCAAAAACATACTAATGAAACCTAACAGTAAACAAATAGATGATATCCATGGAGTCACGGTTTTGACATCTAAAATGGTTCCATAGTTTTCGGTATAGGCCTTAAACATCCCTGCAAACATGCCCAAGAAGCCTCCCAAGATCAAAGCCATTAAAAATAACAATCCACGTTTCTTTTTCATATTCATCCTCTTTCTAAACTAAACCAATCCAACTAACCACTGACCAAAGTCCTTACCTGACTCAAAGATAGCGACCAAACCTTCTGTTCCAAGTGACACCAAAATCAAACAAACAGCAAACAAGAGAATAGCTTGGTTTCTAGCTTTTTTTGCTCCATCTCCCAAGGGTTCATTGCCAAGCCAACCTGCTAGATAGGCATAGAGAGTTACTGTTATAATCCCAATCTCTGTCGAAGAGAGAAACAGCAAGACTGTCACCAAACGAACGATATTGGCTTGAATGTTAAAATAATTTCCTAAACCTGCACAAACACCCGCAAGTTCTTTGTGCTCAGTATCGACTTGAAAACCTGCTAAAAACTTTTTCATATTCATTCTCCTTTTTCACTTGCTAGATTTTTGAATTTCTTTTCAATCCAGTCAACTACTGGGATGAGAGCAAAGTAGGCCCAAACAAATTGGTCGCTTTGATAGGAACTAAACCAGCCTAGGTCCATCCCAATCAATAGAAATACACTGACTAATAAAGCTATGGCAACTACATAATAAATTACTTTATACTTGTTCATTCCTCATCCTCCTCTATACGAAATACCGACTCGACTGGTTCATTGAATATCTGTGAAATCTTCAGGGCGATCACAACTGACGGGGTGTATTCGTCCCGTTCTAGTAGGCTAATGGTCTGTCTGGAAACTCCTGCTAGCTTGGCCAGTTCGGTCTGATTGAGACCATCACGAGCCCGAAGCTCTTTTAAACGATTTTTTAGCATTCCCTTCTCCTTTATTCTTAACTTGCTTACATTGTAACACATCTTTTTCTTTTTGACAAGTATAATTGTCAAAAAGTTTATGATTTTTGTCATTTTGTAAAAGAAACTGGTCGGGAGTAAGATCCCGACCAGTTTATCTGTCATTAAAATCCTAGTTTTTCAAATACTTCTGAAAAGTTTTGGCTGATAACATCAAGCGTAACTTCCACTTCTTCTCGAGTTTGGTTGTTCTTAACTGTCACTTGTCCGCTTTCAACTTCACTCTCGCCTAGCGTGATGAGAGTCTTAGCCGCAAAGACATCGGCGGACTTGAACTGAGCTTTGAGCTTCCGGTTGAGGTAATCACGCTCTGCTTTAAAACCTTGTTGGCGAAGGGCTTGTACCAATTCCAAGGCCTTGACATTTGCTCCTTCACCCAAGACTGCGATATAAACATCTAGAGCGTTTTCGATAGGGAGAGTCACACCTTGCTTTTCAAGGATGAGAAGCAGGCGCTCTACACCAAGTCCAAAGCCAAAGCCTGCAGTTTCAGGACCACCAAAGTAGGCAACCAAACCATCGTAACGACCACCCGCACAGACGGTCAAATCATTGCCCTCAATCTCAGTGATGAATTCGAAAATGGTGTGGTTGTAGTAGTCCAGACCACGCACCATATTGGTATCGATGATATAGTCTACACCCAGATTTTCCAACATCTGACGGACGGCATCAAAATGAGCTTGGCTTTCTTCATCAAGGAAATCCAAGATAGACGGTGCATTTTCTACTGCCACCTTGTCTTCTTTTTCCTTAGAGTCCAAGACACGGAGAGGATTTTCCTCCAAACGACGTTGGCTATCCTTAGACAAGGTCTCCTTGATCGGTGTCAAATAATCAATCAAGGCTTGACGGTAAGCCGCACGACTCTCAGGATTTCCAAGAGTGTTAAGATGCAATTTGACACCTTGGATGCCGATTTCTTTCAAGAAATGAGCTGCCATAGCGATGGTTTCCACATCGGTAGCTGGATTGCTAGAGCCAAAACACTCAACACCAATCTGGTGGAATTGGCGTAAACGCCCTGCCTGTGGACGCTCATAACGGAACATAGGGCCCATGTAATAGAACTTACTTGGCTTTTGCACTTCTGGTGCGAAGAGTTTATTTTCCACATAAGAGCGGACAACGGGCGCAGTTCCTTCTGGACGGAGGGTAATATGGCGGTCACCCTTGTCATAAAAATCGTACATTTCCTTGATAACGATATCCGTTGTATCTCCGACAGAGCGGCTGATGACCTCGTAATGCTCAAAAATAGGCGTGCGCACTTCCGCATAGTTATAGCGCTTGAAAATTTCACGGGCAAAGCCCTCAACATACTGCCACTTGGCAGACTCAGCAGGTAAAATATCCTGCGTTCCTTTTGGTTTTTGTAATTTCATAGGGAATCCTCTTTAAACTTAATAGTCTTATTTTACCATAAATAGAGGGATTAAAACAGTGAGAAAAAAATTAGGATTCAAATATCATTTTTGAGATTAATAACTGTCAAAAGAATAGCTAGCAAGGAGAGACCAACAAACAGCATCCAAGTCAACTGTATATTCCATACAGCTAGAAGTGAAAAACAAGCTGTTCCCACAGGTATGGATAAGGTAAACAATAAACCTAAAAAATTACTGGTACGAGCTAAAACATCTGGAGCTAGATTTTTCATGAGCATGGCACTAATCTTTGGTTGAACTTTACCAGACACATAGAGAGTTGAAAAGAGAAATAGTAAACCAAGTACGACTTGATTGAATACATTAGCTAGACCAATTAGACTGAGTCCTACGGTCGCCCACATCATCAATCTAGGCAAAGACTGCTTCCCAAAATAATCATTGCCCGTAAGGCTACTGATGATGATTGCTACTAAAACACAGAATTGATTGATAAATAGTGCCTCTGTGTAAGAAAAATTCAAGAGAGAATGGCTCAAAAAGAAGATGTTATAGATGCTTCCTAAAGCCCCACCCAAGGCATTAATAAGCAAGACAGCAAAGATCATGAAACCAAAGTTTTTCTGTCCACCTTTAAGAAAAACGAGACGTAAATTTCGGTAAATTGTTAGGAACTGGTCTTTGATAGAAAGCTTCTCATTTTTTAGGTTTTCACCATCAGCAGATGACATTGACAGACTCAATTTGCTTTTTCCTAAAAAGAGAATAAAGGCTGATACTAGGAAAAAGCAGGCATTGATTCCAGCAACAAGGGAAAAATTGTTGACCGATAGACCTAAGAGCCAAACTCCAAAAGCTTGACCACCAATAGCTGAAATATATGTGATAAACTGGGAAAAAGAATAAGCTTCCATCAGATCCTCTTCAGCTACTTTTTCCTTAACGAGAGGCATTCGCAAACCACCAGCAAAATCACTGATCAAATCACTGATGACATTGATCAAACACAGGCTAGAAAAGGCAAAGAGACTAGCTTGCTGAACAACTAGGGCTGCCAGAAAAAATAAAACCGCCTGAAACAAACCGCTATAGACCATCCATTTGACCTTGTCCCTTGTGTAATCTGCCCGAATCCCTACAAAAACTGTAAAGAGAGTCGGAAGAATAATGACAATATTCGCCATAGCAACAGCAAAAGAGGCTTGTGGCAAGGTCGATGCATAAACGATAAATACTAGGTTAAAAATCGAAGCACCAAAAGCATTGAAGAAGCGCGACAAAGTCAAGAGTCGATAAGCTTGATTTCTAAACAATAGTTTCATAGGTAATCTCCCTTCTTGTTATAATCCCTATGTGAAGTATGACTATAGTATAGCACTTAGAAATTGAAAGGGAAAACTTTTGAATATATGCAACACATAAAATGAGCAAAGAAACGATAGAACTTTTGTAACGACCTGAGAGTAGTCAAAAGTTCTATCGCTTAAATTTTCAAATTATTTTCTTAGTTTGCAGATATTCAACAATCGGTTGTATTTCTGTAGTATTCAGCAGATTTGTTACAACCAAGCATCTCAAAAATATGGACAGCATCTTCCATCTTTTTCTGCCCTTCCTTGACTCTACCCTGCTTGCTATCAAGAAGACCTTCAGCCCACAAATAGACAATTCGGAAATAGGTCTCATTTTCCTTGTAGAAATGCTCTTTGATGACACGTTTAAAATAAGAGGCATTGGTAAATTCTTCACACTCAATGCTGGCTAAAAAGCCATTCAATAGTATAGTGTGAAACAGATTTCGATTACCAGACATTTCCATTAGAAAATCAGATTTACGTACCATTTCTCGTACATATCTAGTAAAAAGAGAAACAGATAGAAATGGTGAACTGACTGAAAATAAATTGAGTTCATAGATTCCCCAAATCTCGGTAGAAAACAAATAATCATGAAGGACTTTCCCTTCCTCTGCTGTTAACTCTACCCTTTCATCCATGCTCTTCATATAAGACTTGATAATGATGGCATTTAGAATATGTTTCTGTTTGTTTTGAGAATGGGCATGCTTTTGATACTCCTTGCGATACAAGTCCTCAAGCGGAGCTATATTCTTTGGATCCAAGACATCTATGATTTCTTTTCTCAACTCAGAATCTGTATCATACTGAAAACCTCTCGTCAGAAAGAGGATTTCCTCTACACTAGCAGATATATTTTCTAGGGCAAATAGAAACTTTTCCACCGAAAGCTCACTCTGACCTGTTTCAAATCGGGACAACATGGACGGCGAAAATTGTCCCCCAGTTGCTTGTCTCAGCGAGATATTTCTTGACTCTCGTAATTGTCTAAAGACTTTTCCAATCTGCTCCATAGACTTCCCCTTGATTCCGTATTTTCTTCATTTTATCATATTTTTCAGAAAATTCATCAAAAACTTGCCAAATTGTCAGAATTATGAGAAAATAGAGGATATTTATCACGTGGAGGGACTGTTATGAGAGACGATATCAAAATCAATGACCGCGCTTTAGCCTTGCAAGACCAAATTATCGATAAATTAGAGAAGGTTTTTGATACAGATGTGGAATTGGATGTTTACAATCTAGGGCTGATTTATGAAATCAATCTAGATGAAACAGGTCTCTGCAAGATTGTCATGACCTTCACCGATACTGCCTGTGATTGCGCCGAAAGCCTACCTATCGAAATCGTCGCAGGTCTAAAACAAATCGAGGGTATCGAAGATGTCAAGGTTGAAGTTACCTGGTCTCCTGCATGGAAGATCACACGAATCAGTCGCTACGGACGCATTGCCCTCGGACTGCCACCTCGTTAATACTCTTCAAAAATCAAATTCAAACCACGTCAGCGTCGGCTTGTCGTACTCAAGTACTGCCTGCGCCTAGCTTTCTAGTTTGCTCTTTGATTTTTATTGAGTATAAGCAGGCAAATCACTTTTGAAGATGAAAAGAAGCAAGCCGAAAATGGCTTGCTTTTCTTGTTTATTTTTTACCTGACTTGTCCATATTCCAGAAGTCTGTCACGGCTCCGCGTGAAGCAGAGGATACGATATGGGCATATTTACCGAGGACACCACGGCTGTAAAGTGGTGGCAAGGTTGTTTCTGCCTTGCGTTTTTCAAGTTCTTCTTCGGATACGGCCATGGAAATTTCTTTGGTATCTTGGTCAACCGTAACGATATCACCTGTACGGAGGTAAGCAATCGGTCCACCATCCTGAGCTTCAGGAGCGATATGTCCGACAACCAGACCATAAGTACCACCAGAGAAGCGTCCATCCGTCAAGAGGGCAACCTTGTCTCCTTGACCTTTACCAACGATCATAGATGAAAGTGACAGCATTTCAGGCATACCAGGACCACCCTTAGGTCCAACAAAACGGACAACGACTACATCGCCATCAACGATTTCATCTGTCAGAACGGCCTGAATAGCATCTTCTTCTGAGTCAAAGACCTTAGCTGGTCCAACGTGACGACGAACTTTAACACCTGATACCTTAGCAACCGCACCATCAGGGGCAAGGTTCCCGTTCAAGATGATAAGCGGACCGTCTGCACGTTTTGGATTTTCAAGTGGCATAATGACTTTTTGGCCTGGTGTAAGGTCTGCAAAGTCAGCCAAGTTTTCAGCGACTGTCTTACCAGTACATGTGATACGGTCGCCATGAAGAAAACCATTTGCCAAGAGATATTTCATAACCGCAGGGACACCACCGACTTCGTAAAGGTCTTGGAAGACATACTGACCAGATGGTTTCAAGTCGGCCAAGTGAGGCACACGTTCTTGGATCGTATTGAAGTCCTCAAGGGACAAGTCAACATTAGCCGCATGGGCAATGGCAAGCAAGTGAAGAGTGGCATTTGTAGAACCACCGAGAGCCATCGTTACAGTGATGGCATCTTCAAAAGCTTCACGAGTCAAGATATCAGATGGTTTGAGACCAAGCTCCAGCATCTTAACAACAGCACGTCCTGCTGCTTCGATATCTTCTTTCTTGTCAGCTGATTCAGCTGGGTGAGATGAAGAGCCTGGCAAGCTCATCCCTAGAACTTCGATAGCAGTCGCCATGGTATTAGCTGTGTACATACCACCACAACCACCAGGACCAGGACAGGCATTACATTCAAGACGTTTCACGTCCTCAGCTGTCATGTCACCGTGGTTCCATTTTCCGATTCCCTCAAAGACAGAAACCAAGTCAATGTCTTTGCCATCAAGATTTCCCGGTGCAATGGTTCCACCATAGGCGAAAATAGCTGGAATATCCATATTGGCAATGGCAATCATAGAACCAGGCATGTTCTTGTCACAGCCACCGATAGCGACAAAGGCATCCACGTTGTGACCACCCATCGCAGCCTCAATAGAGTCCGCAATGATATCACGAGATGTCAAAGAGAAACGCATACCAGGCGTTCCCATGGCAATCCCGTCCGCTACGGTAATGGTTCCAAACTGTACCGGCCAAGCACCTGCAGATTTGACACCTTCTTTAGCTAATTTCCCGAAATCATGCAAGTGAATGTTACATGGTGTATTTTCCGCCCAAGTCGAAATCACTCCCACAATCGGTGTTTCAAAGTCCTTATCTGTCATACCAGTCGCACGAAGCATAGCACGGTTTGGTGATTTAACCATGCTGTCATAAATGCTACTGCGGTGACGTTTATCTAATTCAGTCATTTGTTCCCTCCCGCTTCAGTTTTTACTATTATAGCACATTTTAAAGGCAATGAACAGAAGAAAATTCTTGAATTTTCAGAAAATTCTATACAGTGATATTTTCTTTAAAAATGTTACATTTATTTCTTGACTTTACAAATTAAAGTGATATCATTTAGATATCACATAACAGGAGGTCATTCTTATGACTGAAAAACTAATCAATTCAAAACCAAATGGTGTAGTGGCCTTGATACTTATCGAGTTGGCACTCGTACTTGGCATTTTTATATTTGTAATCGGTGCTGGTTCGGAAAACGTTTTTGGAATTATTATCGGTCTTTTATTAATCTTAATTTCAGTTCTAGCTCATGCTGGTTTAAAAGCTGTCAAACCTCAGGAAGCTCTGGTTTTGACCCTTTTTGGTAACTATACAGGTACCATCAAAGAACCTGGTTTTTACTTTGTCAATCCCTTCAGCGTAGCAGTTAACCCTGCAAACCACACTCGACTTGGTCAAAGTGGTGATGTTAGCACGAAATCTCCTTTTTCAGGGATGAAATCATCAAATGGCAATGATGTAAATCTTGAAATTGGCAAGAAACAGATTTCCCTAAAAGTTATGACTTTGAGCAATTCCCGTCAAAAGATTAACGATTGCTTAGGTAACCCTGTTGAAATTGGAATTGCGGTAACTTGGAGAGTGGTCGATACCGCTAAGGCAGTCTTCAACGTTGACAACTACAAGGAATATCTCTCTTTGCAGTGTGATAGCGCCCTTCGTAATATTGTCCGCATCTATCCTTACGATGTGTCTCCCAATGTAGATACTACAGGGGATGGACAAGCAGATGAAGGAAGTCTCCGTGGCTCTAGCGAAATTGTAGCTAACCGTATTCGTGAAGAAATCCAAAGTCGCGTAGAAGATGCTGGCTTGGAAATCCTTGAAGCACGTATCACTTATCTAGCTTATGCACCAGAAATTGCTGCCGTCATGCTTCAACGTCAACAAGCATCTGCTATTATCGATGCACGTAAGATGATTGTAGACGGCGCTGTGGGTATGGTTGAAATGGCACTAGAACGTCTCAATGAAGGAGAGTTGGTAGAACTTGACGAAGAACGAAAAGCTGCCATGGTTTCAAATCTCCTAGTCGTTCTCTGTGGTAATCATGATGCACAACCAATTGTCAATACAGGAAGCCTTTATTAAAAATGGCAGAAGCTAAAAAAAAGCAAATCCCCCTTCGACTCTCGAATAAGTTATATGCTGCACTAGCATCATGGGCAGAAGACGACTTTCGTTCAGTCAATGGGCAAATCGAATATCTCCTCACAGAGTGTGTCAAGCAACGAAAGAAAGATGGAAAATACGTATCAGAAACCATTGATGAACCATTTGAGATTGATATTTAACACCTTCTCCTGTCTGCTGGGTTGGACGGGAGAATTTTTTCATCTTTTTTTGTCAAGTAACTTTACTTTACAAAAAAGTTTTGATATACTATTAAAGTTGATGAAAATCAAACCTAACTGAATTATATCTTAAAAGGAGAAATCAAAATGGCAGTACCTGCACGTCGCACTTCAAAAGCGAAGAAAAACAAACGTCGTACACACTACAAAGTAACAGCTCCATCTGTAAACTTTGACGAAACTACTGGAGATTACTCACGTTCTCACCGCGTATCACTTAAAGGATACTACAAAGGACGTAAGATCGCTAAAGCTGCATCAGCTGAATAATAGAAGGGAGATACCATGCGCGTAAATATCACACTTGAACACAAAGAATCTGGTGAACGCTTGTACCTTACTTCTAAAAACAAACGTAACACTCCAGACCGTCTTCAATTGAAGAAATACTCACCAAAACTTCGCAAACACGTTGTGTTTACAGAGGTTAAATAAGGGTTCACTACACGTCAGTAGACTTTAGAAACCTTGATTTAAAGCAATTCTTGAATTTCGAAATTTCACTACATTGCGATATGAATCAATCGAATCACTACCTTTTTCACTACCTTTTATGTAATAAGAAACTGATTCGTTTATTTAAAAAGAAGAGGAACTTTAGTGTCAAGCTCCTCTTTTTTATTTGCTCTTTTACTTACAAATCGTAAGACCTGGTTTGGAAAGTATGAATTTCAGTTGGACTAAAAACAGCGTAATATCAAGACTTTTCTCCGCTTTTATAAAAGCGTTTTTCCAATCAAATTCAACTAATTTTATCTAAATGGTGTGGATTTTACCCCCAAAATTACAGAGAATGGAGCTGATAAACACTAAACGTTCACACCATTAGTTAAATGATTTTTTTCATCATTTTTCTTAGATGATAGAACTTCTAATTTATTTCTTATTCAAGCAAAAACAACCTGCTATAAGTAAGAAAGAGGAAGATACAAGAAAAACACGGCGTAAAAACCGATTCAGTTCATTGTCCTCAATCCTTGTCTGCTTCATTTTCTTTTACGAGATCGTTTTGTGAATCTTTTTCAGAGAGTTTTTGATCAATATACTTGTCAATGTTTTCATAAAATTCCTTGGTCGCTTCACTATCTAATGTTGGCGAGTTCTGAACTTGATTCACTTTCAATTGAACAGATTGAATACCGTAAGAGGCTTGTTTTTGGTGGAGTGTTTCTAATTCTTCTTCTGAAATCGGATCTCCAACAACCGTCAAGACCAATTCATTGTTACTTGACTTGTAGACTTGATTAATAACCGTATAATTGGCGAACTCTTTTCCTACAAACTGTTTGATCCCTTCTTTGCGCGCTTGTTCTATTGTCAGAGTAACTGCCGAATAGCTAGCTGGAAGAATCAACAATACAATCAAAGAAATCAAGCCAATTCTCATTTTAATGCTCAGCTCTTTAAATGAAGTTAAAGGAGATTTTCTCATCAAAATTCTTGTTCCAACAATGTTGGCTAGCATGATAAAGACACAGTTGATCAAGAAAAGATAGAGAGCCCCCAATAAAAATCGTACATTCCCATTAGCTAAACCATAGCCAGCAGTACAGATAGGCGGCATCAAAGCTGTAGCAATGGCTACTCCTGGCACGATATTGTTTGCTTCTTTTTTCCTTGAACCAATTACGCCTGCTATCCCACCAGCAATAGCAATGAGAACATCCCAAATGGTTGGAGAGGTTCGTGCAATCAATTCGCTACTTGCATAAGATAAGGGAGAAATCCAGAAATACAGAGCCGAGACAAGCAAGCTGACCAATACTTGAGTAAATAAAACCTCTAGAGATTGCTTGATTAAACGCGTATCAAAAATAGCTAAACCAAATCCGAGTCCAACAATCGGTGTCATAAGAGGGGAAATCAGCATGGCTCCAATAATGACAGCTGTTGAATTCATATTTAGACCTATAGAGGCAATAAAAATCGCACACATCAAAATCACTGTATCTCTTAATCGAACATGAAGATCATCATATAATTTCTCACGGTATTCACGTGTTGAATAATTGGCAGTCATTTGTCCTCTCCTCTTTCCTTATTTAAATCGGTATAATAATTAATAATAACAGCTGATAAACAGCCAAAAAATATGAGCCCATAAATCGTCAAGAAGACACTGGTAATCCTTCCAATCAAGGTCACAGCTAGGAGATCCCCGTAGCCGACAGTCGTCGAAGTCACAAAAGCATACCAAAGACCGTCTCCGTAATTTGTGATAGCAGGTTCAACTAGGAAAAGCACGCCTCCTGACCCAAAAACAAAGGTCACAAAACTCAGAGCAAACCGAGTAAAACCCGTAACCTGTATAATATGCCATAACATTTTTAAACGTCTCATTTGTTCTCCTTATTCATACTAGCTCCTGACCGAGCCGTTTTTTCCAATAATCAAAGTGAAGATAGGACATGATCTCCATCAGAGAAAGATAGACAAACTGATAGATCTGATTTAAGCTGATTATCAACTGATATTGTTTGAAAAATGACTGGAAGAAAGACCAGATATGACTGTCTTGAATCAGTCCCTTCTTAACATCAGACAGGATATTAGCTAAAGCTCCCAAGGACTGAAACGGTAAATCCTTGACATTTATATAGATCCGGTCCACCACATCATTCAGACTGGTATCTTGGATGGCATGAAATTCTCCAAAGAGAACTCCTGCCGCTCCAAGAGTAGAAACAAATTCCACCAAATAATTTCTGAGGAAATTTTCTCAACCTTTTCCCATAATGTGTTTAGTGCCATCCATAACGATCCCAACCAGAAAAAGGAAAGAAAACAAGCAAAGAAATTTTGCCGTAAATCCCAAAAAGCTTCAAGACTTGGTGTTGTTGGTTTTTCTAACTCTAAAATCAAGATGGTCATAATAATTGCTAGAACAGCATCTGTCAATACAATTAATCTGTCTTTCTTCATCGGATTGCATCCCCTTTCTTTTTTGTAACATTCTATCTTATCGCATAATATTGGATATTCTTTCATAATCCGACTACAAACAAAAATAAACCAAAAAGTCTGTCCCTATTATGCTATATTTAACTCTAGAAGTATTCATCCATCTAATTAATAAATATATCATATTTCACAATAAATGACTACTATCAAAGATACATTTTCTTTCAGATTTCTCCCTTTTAAACTTGGCTAACTTGACCTGCATTACCTAGGTCGCTTTGCTTTAAATTATACTTTTTTCTTAAAGATTTGCTACGAGTAGTCTTTCATGTGAGTAATTTTTATCAAAAAATTTCATAGATAAGTCCTATATATAATCATGATAAAGTAGTAAAAATAGTTGTTATCCTAGTTGATTAAAAAAGTCTTTGATTTCCTCATCTTTTATAAAATAATATATAATTTTCCCCTCTCTTCTAGTATCCAAGATGTTTTGATTGGCTAGTTTACGAAGATGGTGGGAGGCAGATGCCATACTGAGATTTAGTAAACAGGCTATATCACAGACACAGAGTTCTTCAACAGCAAGGAGATAAAAGATGATATTTATCTGTTTATTATCGGTAAACTTTGATAAAATACGAAGTGATTTTTGGACTTTTTCCTTTTCAAGGTAGTTCGTTGCGGTTGTAACATTTTGCTGATTTATAATATTCACTTGGCAGATACTATCTTTTTTCATAATTTTTTCTCCTAGCCGAACACAGTCCTTAGCATGTTAAAGCTGTTGTTTTCAATCAGGATATACATCCCCAGTCCTAAATAAACAACGGCAATAAACCATCTGCTATATTTTTCCAAAGTTTCTCCAACAGAAGG
>NZ_JAQFBD010000007.1:0-41720 GCF_027691175.1 Streptococcus halitosis | reverse complement strand
CAACCAAGTCAAACAGAAGTTAAGACCGCAGAAGGCACCTGGAGCTTCAAGTCCTACGATAAGACATCGGAAACCATCAATGGAGCAGACGCACACTTCGTAGGTACATGGGAATTTACCCCGGCAACAAATAAAGATTCTGGAAATAATAGCAAACCAGAAGAAGGAAGTAGTCAAACTAAGGCCTTGTTACCAAACACAGGCTCAGCAGTATCTGGTCTTCTTTCAATCATCGGTCTTGCCTTTGCAAGCCTAGCAGCTTTTATCCTTCGCAAGAAAGACTAAGCTACTCTTAGGAAATAACAAAATGACATCTTAATTTCTTACCCTAAGAAGAGAGAACGAGAAATCGTTCTCTCTTTTTCTTGCATTTTATATCGAGCTGTGATATAGTTTATATAACGAGATGCGATATATCGAACTGAATAGGAGGTGTGAATAAATGGAATTAACAGATAAAATCAGGCGTGTTTACCTTCCCATGACTGAAACAGGTTTTTATATCTTGTTTTGTTTACAGAAGGAGAACCATGGATATGGTATCACACAAAAGGTCAAGGAGATGACAGATTCGCAAGTTTCGATTAGTCCTGGAACTATGTATGGGACCTTGTCAAAGATGGAAAAGGATGGCTTGATTTCCTTTATCCGGGAAGAGGAAAAACGTAAAATCTATCAGATCACAGACTTGGGACGAAAAGTCTTAGATATTGAATTGAAACGTATTGAACGGCTCTATAGAAACAGTTTGGAGGAAGGTTGATGGAAAAGAAGGTTGTATATCGAATATCTACAATTGCAGATTATGATAAAGAGGCTTTATACCTTGGGGAAATGCATGCTAAGGGCTGGAAACTTAAGGAAGTAAGCTACTCTAACTTAGTAGTTGCGGTTAAGTATACTTTTGAAAAGTGCCAACCGGAGCAGGTGTCTTATCAGTTGGACTTTTATCCCATGAAAAAATCAGAGAGAGCCTCCTATTTACAACTATTTAAAGACTGTGGCTGGGAGCATATTACAGACTTTAATAGTTTTTCCTATTTTAGAAAAGCGCATTCTGAAATTGAATCGGATACTGAGTTTGAAATCTATAATGACGCTACAGGGAAGTTAGCTATGATCAAACGGATTTTAATAATGCGGATGCTTCCTATTTTGATTCTATTTTTAGCTCTACTACCGGTTTTCTCAAAGTTTGTCAGTGGAGCTAGCTCTTTCAGATGGGAAGTATTTTTGATTTTCATAATAGATTGGATTTTATTGATAGTTTTTGCGATTCAGATTTCTTATATTTTTTGGAAATTGAGTCAAAAGTGGAAAGAATTATCTGATAAATGAAAGAATGCCTGTTTTCTAATTTGGAGGTAAGACAATGAATAGCAAAGTACAATTTAGGATTTTCACCATTGTTGATTTGGACAAGGAAGAAGAATATTTACATGAGATGCACTTGAAAGGTTGGAGATATAGAACTAACCGTTTTGGTTTTTTCTATTTTGAACAATGCCAACCAGATGATGTCATCTATCATATCTATGATTCTAGATTTCTTAAAAAGTATAAGCATGAACTGCAAGATTTTAGAAATAGCGGTTGGGAATTGATAGAAACAGGTTTTTATTCAATTCTTCGTAAACCAACTTCTGATATACTTTCAGAGGAGAAAGTCTATATGCGTAATGCTCTTAGATGGGAAGCTATGCGGTCTAGACTTCGTTCCTGTATAGCCGCTTTCTCAGGTGGTCTTGTTGTTTGCATGAGTTTGTATCGAGAGAACTTGTCTCAGTCTTTCTTTATTATTTTCGTTTTATACACTTGCTTAATTTCTTATCTAATCTATGGTTTTTTCAGACTTAAAAGGAAATACCAGGTAGATGAGTAGCAAGGTTCTAGGTCTTCAGACTGATTTTTAGCACTCTTGGTAAAAGAGTGCTAATTTTTTGAGTTTTTATCTTGACATTCTCTTCTAAGGGTGTATAATAGAATCATGAGTTAGCACTTGGGTACATAGAGTGCTAATCGATCGGACAGAGAGGAGTGATGAGATGGTTACAGAGCGTCAGCAGGATATTTTAAATCTGATTATTGACATCTTTACCAAAACGCACGAACCTGTCGGATCCAAGGCGCTACAAGAGTCTATCAATTCTAGTAGTGCTACCATTCGTAATGACATGGCAGCTCTAGAGAAGCAGGGTTTGCTTGAGAAGGCTCATACCTCAAGCGGTCGGATGCCAAGTGTCGCGGGATTTCAGTACTATGTGAAACACTCGCTTGCTTTTGACAGACTGGCTGAAAATGAGGTATACGAGATTGTCAAAGCCTTTGATCAGGAGTTCTTCAAACTGGAGGATATTCTGCAAGAGGCTGCTAATCTATTGACAGACCTGAGCGGCTGTACGGTAGTAGCACTGGATGTTGAGCCGAGCAGACAGCGCCTGACGGCCTTCGATATTGTCGTTCTAGGACAACATACTGCTCTTGCAGTTTTCACCCTAGACGAGTCTCGAACGGTTACCAGTCAGTTTTTGATTCCAAGGAACTTCTTGCAGGAAGATTTGCTGAAACTGAAGAGCATCATTCAGGAACGTTTCCTTGGTCACACTGTTCTGGACATTCATTATAAGATTCGGACGGAGATTCCACAGATTATCCAACGTTACTTTACAACAACGGACAATGTCATGGATCTCTTTGAACACATCTTTAAAGAAATGTTCAACGAAAATATTGTGGTGTCGGGAAAAGTCAATCTCTTGAATTTTGCTAATCTAGCAGCCTATCAGTTCTTTGATCATCCACAAAAGGTGGCTCTGGAGATTCGTGAGGGTCTGCATGAAGATCAGATGCAAAATGTTCGTGTTGCGGACAGTCAGGAATCCTGTCTAGCTAACCTAGCAGTGATTAGCAGTAAATTCCTCATTCCTTATCGAGGTTTTGGAATTCTAGCGATTATCGGTCCAGTCAATCTAGATTATCAGCAATTGGTCAACCAAGCCAATGTGGTCAATCGTGTTTTGACCATGAAATTGACAGATTTTTACCGCTACCTCAGCAGTAATCATTACGAAGTAAATTAATTTTGAAATCATTAAAGGAGGCGAAAATGGCCCAAGATAAAAAAAATGAAGAAATGAAAGAAGAGGAAGTTGTGGAAACAACTGAAGAAACAACTCCTGAGAAGTCTGAGTTGGACTTGGCAAATGAACGTGCGGATGAGTTTGAAAACAAATACCTTCGCGCTCATGCAGAAATGCAGAATATTCAACGTCGTGCGAATGAAGAGCGTCAAAACTTGCAACGTTATCGTAGTCAGGACTTGGCAAAAGCAATCTTACCATCGCTTGACAACTTAGAACGTGCACTAGCAGTTGAAGGTTTGACAGACGACGTCAAAAAAGGATTGGAGATGGTGCAAGAGAGCTTGATTCACGCTTTGAAAGAAGAAGGAATCGAAGAAATTGTAGCTGACGGCGAATTTGACCATAACTATCATATGGCCATCCAAACTCTCCCAGCAGACGATGAGCACCCAGCAGATACCATCGCACAAGTCTTCCAAAAAGGCTACAAACTCCATGACCGCATCCTACGCCCAGCCATGGTAGTAGTGTATAACTAGGCTAGAGAACTTAAAAACTTGTCCGAAACGACAATAAACTATGAAGAAAGATAAAAAGCAAGCTGGAGGCTTGCAAGGAAGATGTTGCCCGCCGTGGTGAAAGTTTCAGTAGCGTGTGCTACTGAAACAGGGGATTTTTGAGACAATTGGCTCAAAAATAAGTGATGAAATCCCGAAGGGAGTTGCTCACGTCCCCACCACTTAAGGGAAATATCAAAAAAAGAAGAAAAAACAACAAGGAGAAAAACACATGTCTAAAATTATCGGTATTGACTTAGGAACAACAAACTCAGCAGTTGCAGTTCTTGAAGGAACTGAAAGCAAAATCATCGCAAACCCAGAAGGAAACCGTACAACTCCATCTGTAGTATCATTCAAAAACGGTGAAATCATTGTTGGTGATGCTGCAAAACGTCAAGCAGTCACAAACCCAGATACAGTTATCTCTATCAAATCTAAGATGGGAACTTCTGAAAAAGTTTCTGCAAATGGTAAAGAGTACACTCCACAAGAAATCTCAGCTATGATCCTTCAATACTTGAAGGGTTATGCGGAAGATTACCTTGGTGAAAAAGTAACCAAAGCTGTTATCACAGTTCCTGCTTACTTCAACGATGCACAACGTCAAGCTACAAAAGACGCTGGTAAAATCGCTGGTCTTGAAGTAGAACGTATTGTCAACGAACCAACTGCAGCAGCTCTTGCTTATGGTTTGGACAAGACTGACAAAGAAGAAAAAATCTTGGTATTTGACCTTGGTGGTGGTACATTCGACGTATCTATCCTTGAATTGGGTGACGGTGTCTTCGACGTATTGGCGACTGCAGGGGATAACAAACTCGGTGGTGACGACTTTGACCAAAAAATCATCGATCACATGATTGCAGAATTCAAGAAAGAAAATGGTATTGACTTATCAACAGACAAGATGGCTCTTCAACGTTTGAAAGATGCGGCTGAAAAGGCTAAGAAAGACCTTTCAGGTGTAACTTCAACTCAAATCAGCTTGCCATTTATCACTGCTGGTGAATCTGGACCTCTTCACTTAGAAATGACCTTGACTCGTGCGAAATTTGACGATTTGACTCGTGATCTTGTAGAGCGTACAAAAGTTCCAGTTCGTCAAGCCCTTTCAGATGCAGGTTTGAGCTTGTCAGATATTGACGAAGTTATCCTAGTTGGTGGTTCAACTCGTATCCCAGCCGTTGTAGAAGCTGTGAAAGCTGAAACTGGTAAAGAACCAAACAAATCAGTAAACCCTGACGAAGTTGTTGCCATGGGTGCTGCTATCCAAGGTGGTGTGATCACTGGTGATGTGAAAGACGTTGTCCTTCTTGATGTAACACCATTGTCACTTGGTATCGAAACAATGGGTGGTGTCTTCACAAAACTCATCGACCGCAACACTACGATTCCAACATCTAAATCACAAGTCTTCTCAACTGCAGCAGACAACCAACCAGCCGTTGATATCCACGTTCTTCAAGGTGAACGCCCAATGGCCGCAGATAACAAGACTCTTGGACGCTTCCAATTGACAGACATCCCAGCTGCTCCTCGTGGTATCCCACAAATCGAAGTAACATTTGACATCGACAAGAACGGTATCGTATCTGTTAAGGCTAAAGATCTTGGAACTCAAAAAGAACAAACTATTGTCATCCAATCTAACTCTGGTTTGACTGATGAAGAAATCGACCGCATGATGAAAGATGCAGAAGCAAATGCTGAAGCAGATAAGAAACGTAAAGAGGAAGTAGACCTTCGTAATGAAGTAGACCAAGCAATCTTCGCGACTGAAAAGACAATCAAGGAAACTGAAGGAAAAGGCTTTGATGCAGAACGTGATGCTGCCCAAGCTGCCCTTGATGAACTTAAGAAAGCCCAAGAAGATAACAACTTGGACGAAATGAAAGCAAAACTCGAAGCGTTGAACGAAAAAGCTCAAGGACTTGCTGTTAAACTCTACGAACAAGCCGCAGCAGCACAACAAGCTCAAGCAGGAGCAGAAGGCGCACAAGCAACAGGAAATGCAGGCGATGACGTCGTAGACGGAGAGTTTACGGAAAAATAAGATGCAAAGCCCGTTAAAACCTCACAGTGAAAATAGGAAATCTGACGCAGAAACTTTAGTTTCTAGGAAGATTTGTCTTTTTCACCAAGAGGTTAGGGCGTGCTCGATTTGGTAAGATGTTGAGGCGTTAAGAAAACGAAAGAAAAATAGGAAGCCATCGCCTTGTGCGATGCACAAAAGATGGCTTATCTTTTTTCCGAAGTTTTTAGCCGAAACTCAGTTAAGCCTAACTCGTTAAGAATGACGAATTACTAAGGTACTTTGTCTAAATGTAATAATGATAGGAAGAAATCCAGAGGTTGCAACCCAGCCTCTGTTTTTCGGTAAAATAGAGGATGTTGCGTATGAAAAAAGTACTTTGTATCATTTATCCTAATTTTTCTCTTTATGAGATAACCGCTTTAACAAGTACTTTAGCTCTGTTTTTTGACGTCACGATTGATTATGCCGCTTCAGATCACTCAATGGTAGTCTCTGAGGATGGTTTGCCATGTCAACCAACGAAAACACTGGATCAAATCCGTATAGAAGAGTATTCTTGCGTTATTTTGCCAGGGATGGTAAACATAGGACCAGCCCTACAGGATGAGAAATTGATTTCGTTCTTGAGGGACCTTGGTGAGCAAGATATCCTAATTGCAGCAATTTCTTCTGCGCCCATTTTGTTAGCGAAAGCTGGCTTGTTGAATGACACGAAATTTACAGGTGGGATTTGGCAAAACTTCTTTGACTATTTTGAATTTCTTCCACGTGAGAATTTCCAACCCAAACTGGTTGTGCAAGATAAAAATATCATTACGGCTATAGGCTTTGCACATCAAGAGTTTGCAAGAAAAGTGATTCTTAGTCTAGGTTTGGCAGAAAATACGGATAACTATTTTAAAGAACAGAATGAATATTCAGAAGAGGACTTGATTTTTACTCTATCGGACAAAGAGTTTGATGAAGTGAAGCAGAGTATAGAAAATACCCTCTAATGATCTACTTATAAATTATAGAAAGGAACAAAGAGTGTTCGTAACTGAACACGGGCTACGGACTGTGCCAAAAAGATAGTTTTTTCTAGGACGCAAGCGTCCGTCGTCAAAACTCCTAGATGGTTGTGTCCGTTTGACGCCCTTTGTATTTTGAATTATGAACAATACTGAATTTTATGATCGTCTGGGGGTGTCAAAAAACGCTTCGGCAGACGAGATCAAAAAGGCTTATCGTAAGCTTTCCAAAAAATACCACCCAGATATCAACAAGGATCCTGGTGCTGAGGAAAAATACAAGGAAGTTCAAGAAGCCTATGAGACTTTGAGTGACGACCAAAAACGTGCAGCCTACGACCAATATGGTGCTGCAGGTGCCAACGGTGGCTTTGGTGGTGCTGGTGGTTTTGGTGGCTTTGACGGAGCAGGTGGCTTCGGTGGTTTTGAGGATATCTTCTCAAGTTTCTTTGGCGGAGGCGGTGCTTCGCGCAATCCAAACGCTCCTCGTCAAGGGGATGACCTCCAGTACCGTGTGAACTTGACCTTTGAAGAAGCTATCTTCGGAACAGAAAAGGAAGTTAAGTACAACCGTGAAGCAAGCTGTCGTACATGTAATGGATCTGGTGCTAAACCAGGGACAAGTCCAGTCACTTGTGGACGCTGTCATGGCGCCGGTGTTATTAATGTCGATACGCAGACTCCGCTTGGTATGATGCGCCGCCAAGTAACCTGTGATGTCTGTCATGGTCGCGGAAAAGAAATCAAAGATCCATGTACAACTTGTCACGGAACAGGTCATGAAAAACAAGCTCATAGTGTACATGTGAAGATCCCTGCGGGTGTGGAAACAGGTCAACAAATCCGCCTAGCGGGTCAAGGTGAAGCAGGATTTAACGGTGGACCTTATGGTGACTTGTATGTGGTGGTTTCAGTAGAAGCTAGTGATAAGTTTGAACGTGAAGGAACGACTATCTTCTACAATCTGAACCTCAACTTTGTCCAAGCAGCTCTTGGTGATACTGTGGAAATTCCAACCGTGCATGGTGATGTTGAATTGGTCATCCCAGAAGGAACTCAGACTGGCAAGAAATTCCGCCTACGTGGTAAGGGAGCACCGAGTCTTCGTGGCGGTGCCGTTGGTGACCAATACGTGACTGTCAATGTCGTGACTCCGACAGGTTTGAACGATCGCCAAAAAGCAGCACTTAAAGAGTTCGCTGCTGCAGGTGACTTGAAAGTCAATCCAAAGAAAAAAGGCTTCTTTGACCATATAAAAGATGCCTTTGAAGGAGAATAAAGTAAAAAGAGCCGATTGGCTCTTTTTTTGTTATCATTGAAAATTTAGTGTCGAAAAATCATTTTCCAGTTAGTCTACTATTTGTACTTTTGAGTGAGCAATCCAGCTGCATCCATCTCCTGAATGAGTTGCTTAAGTTCCGCTTCTTTACCAGATTTCACAGTGACAGTATCGATATGTTTGATCGCCGAATTATCTTGAATATCCACTAAGGTCAAAGCTTTTTCATAGAATGCAATTCCCTTTTTAAGACTTGCCTGATCCTTCCAATTTAGAATTGTGTAAGAAGAATTTGATTTCTTTCCTTTTTCTTGGAAATATTTCTCGCCCTCCTCCTCTAAAAATTGTATTAAACCACGATTGAATAAGTTGTCCCCTACTTTATAGTAGGAAATATCTCCTGTCTGGAGGACATAGACTTTAAGTCGGTTTTTGGTGAGTTTTGGACTTTCTTTTAGGACGGGGTGACTATTGATGACCTCGTCTGAGAAAGTAACATAAAAATCTAGGCCTCCACCCTCGTATTGATAGTGTCCATCCGATTCGACTTTCTCGGGAGGGAGGTCAAGGGAGATAAAGATTTGTTTTAAGGCTTCATTCCCCTCACGGATGTCACTCGGTGAAGCCTTGAAAAGATTGGCCACTAGTAGAAATGCCAAGGCTACAAGAAGGCAGAGGCAGCCGCAAGGGATCGCGATGACCTTCGCTAGAACTTTTACAAACTGTTTCATTTTCATTCCTCTTCTTTGTTTGGACTTGACAACCTAAAATGGATTTAAGGAAAGTTGTTGGCTCTTTTTACTTATCCTCAAGCTCCTGTGTTTCTTTTATAACAGCTAGTCTGGTTTGGAAATCTTTTTCTAAAACTTTGAACTTGTAGGTCAAGTCTTTTTGGTATTCCTTGATAAGGGCTTTTTGTTGGTCGATGATTTGTAGGCTGTTTTGGATGATATCCAAATCATCCTTCATAGCTTCGACACGGTAGCTAGTATCCATTAACTCCTCTGTGATGGCTTGGCGATGTTTTACGACAAAATAACTTCCAGCTGCAGCTCCTGCGAATAGCAATAGATTGGATAGTTTCATGGCAACTCCTTAGGCATTTCTAATGGTTTCAGCGACTTGGGCAAGTTTGTCAAAGTCTGGTTCGTGGGCAATAAAGTCAATCTTGAGGTCGTCTTCTGCACTGTAGCGAGGTACGAGGTGCACGTGAGTATGAAAGACCGTTTGACCAGCAATTTCCTCGCAGTTGGCAATGATATTCATGCCGACTGCTTTGGTAGCCTTCATGACTTTTTGAGCCACTGTTGGCACTTGTGCAAAGAGTTGGCTGGCACTCGCAGCATCCATTTCTAAAAGATTGCGATAGTGCTCTTTTGGTATAATGAGGGTGTGTCCAGGCGTTACTTGAGAGATATCAAGGAAGGCAAGAATCTGCTCGTCCTCGTATACTTTTGAAGCAGGAATCTCCCCTGCGATGATCTTACAAAAAATGCAATCTGACATAAAATCCACCTCTACTGTATTGAATTTTGATATAATATAGCTACATTATACCAGATTCGGAGAAAATATGTTAGAAATTAAAAACCTGACAGGAGGCTATATTCACGTTCCTGTCTTGAAAGATGTGTCCTTTACAGTTGAAAGTGGGCAGTTGGTCGGTTTGATTGGTCTCAATGGTGCTGGGAAATCAACGACAATCAATGAGATTATTGGTCTGTTGACACCTTACAGTGGGGAAATCAAGATTAATGGCCTAACCCTGCGAGAAGATGCGACCAACTATCGCAAGCAGATTGGCTATATTCCTGAAACGCCTAGCTTGTACGAGGAATTGACCCTCAGAGAGCATATTGAAACGGTGGCTATGGCTTATGGTATTGAGCAAAAAGTCGCTTTTGATCGAGTAGAACCTTTGTTGAAAATGTTTCGTTTGGATCAAAAATTAGACTGGTTTCCAGTGCATTTCTCCAAAGGGATGAAGCAGAAGGTCATGATTATCTGTGCATTTGTGGTAGATCCGAGTCTTTTCATCGTTGATGAGCCTTTTCTTGGCCTCGATCCGCTGGCCATTTCTGACTTGATTCAGCTTCTAGAAGTGGAAAAGCAAAAAGGCAAGTCCATTCTCATGAGTACCCACGTGCTAGACTCAGCAGAAAAGATGTGTGATGCCTTTGTCATTCTCCACAAGGGAGAGGTTCGGGCTCAGGGGAACCTCCAGCAACTGCGGGGTGCTTTTGCCATGCCTGATGCTAGTTTGAATGATATTTACTTGGCTCTGACCAAAGAGGAGGAGCTATGAAAGACTTGTTTTTAAAGCGAAAGCAGGCTTTTCGTAAGGAGTGTGTCGGTTATCTGCGTTATGTTCTAAATGACCACTTTGTCTTGTTCCTGCTAGTTCTCATCGGTTTTCTAGCTTACCAGTACAGTCAACTCCTGCAACATTTTCCTGAAAATCATTGGCCTATCCTCTTGCTTTTGGTGATTGTATCTGCCTTGCTTATGGCTTGGGGAGGAATCGCAACCTACATGGAAGGGCCTGACAAGCTCTTTCTCTTAGTCAGTGAAGAGGAGGTTAAGTCCCACCTCAAAGGGCAGACAGTGCGCTCGCTAGTTTTTTGGCTCTTTGTCCAAACCCTTTTCTTGCTTTTGTTTGTACCCTTGTTTTTAGCCATGGGCTATGGTTTTCCAGTCTTTCTCATCTATGTGGTTTTATTGGGAGCTGGAAAATATCTCCTCTTTCGCCAAAAAGCCAGTAAATTTCTTACTGAGACTGGAATCGACTGGGACTATGTGATTGCCCAAGAAAGCAAACGCAAGCAAGTTTTGCTTCGTTTCTTTGCTCTCTTTACTCAGGTCAAGGGCGTTTCAAATAGTGTCAAACGTCGCGCTTATCTGGATTTCATCCTTAGAACAGTTCAGAAAGTGCCGAGCAAGATTTGGCAAAACCTCTATCTCCGTTCTTACCTGCGAAATGGAGACCTCTTTGCCCTTAGTTTGCGTCTTTTGCTCCTATCCTTGTTAGCTGTGATCTTTATCGAGCAATCTTGGATCGCTACAGCGGTGGTAGTGCTGTTTAACTACCTCTTGCTCTTTCAGTTACTCGCTCTCTATCATGCCTTTGATTACCAATACTTGACCCAGCTCTTTCCGCTAGAAAAAGGGGAGAAAGAAAAGGGATTGAAACAGATTGTGCTTGGTGTGGGAAGTGCAGTTCTTTTGTTAGAATTGCTGGTCGGAGCAGTGGTTTTTCAAGAAAAAATAGCCTTGTTGGTTCTTGTAGGGGCTAGTCTCTTCCTACAATTGTTTTATTTGCCTTACCAACTAAAAAGATTGGTTGACGAATAGACCAAAAACTAGTAGAATAGTAAGGAAACTTTATACGGAGGAAAGAAATGGACTTGGGTGATAATGAGCTAACGCTGACCCCTATCCCTGGGAAGAGCGGCAAAGCTTATATGGGAAGCTACCCTGATGGGAAGCGCGTCTTTGTAAAAATGAACACCTCTCCAATCCTACCTGGCCTAGCCAGAGAACAAATCGCTCCTCAATTACTATGGACTCGTCGTTTGCCAGATGGCAGTGATATGTGTGCTCAGGAATGGCTGACGGGCAAAATCTTGACCCCTTACGACATGAATCGCAAGCAGATTATCAATATCTTGAACCGCCTTCACCGCTCGCGTCCCTTGATGAAGCAGTTGAGCCGTTTGGGATATACCATGGAAACACCAGTTGATTTATTGCGTTCTTGGCAACAAGAAGTACCAGAAATCTTGAAGCAGAATCACTATTTGAACAGTGTGATTGCGGAGCTAGGTAAGACGGTTCCAGGTTTTAGAGAAGACCATGCAACGATTGTGCATGGGGATCTTCGCCATAGTAATTGGATTGAGACAGAGAGTGGACTCGTTTATCTAGTGGATTGGGATTCGGTTCGTCTGACGGATCGTATGTTTGATGTGGCGCATTTGCTATGCCACTACATTCCAGATTATCAGTGGCGTCAATGGTTGAGAGACTACGGCTATAAGTACAATCAGACAGTGTTAGATAAATTGTATTGGTATGGTCAGTATTCTTACTTGAACCAGATTGCCAAATACTGTGAAAATCAAGATTTAGACAATGTAAACCGGGAGATTTATGCCTTGCGCGTCTTCCGTGATAAGTATGGAAAGAAGAGATGAGAGTTAGAAATCGTAAAGGGGCGACGGAGTTACTAGAGGCTAATCCCCAGTATGTTGTCCTCAATCCCTTGGAAGCTAAAGGGAAATGGCGAGATTTGTTTGGAAATGATCATCCTATTCATGTTGAGGTTGGAAGTGGGAAAGGAGCCTTCGTATCAGGAATGGCCAAGCAAAACCCTGACATCAACTATATCGGGATTGATATCCAAAAGTCGGTATTAAGTTATGCCTTGGATAAGGTATTAGAAGTTAGAGTTCCTAATATCAAGTTGTTGTGGGTAGACGGTTCAGATTTGACAGACTACTTTGAAGACGGTGAGATTGTTCGCCTCTACCTAAATTTTTCAGATCCCTGGCCTAAAAAACGCCATGAAAAACGTCGTTTGACTTACAAGAGTTTCTTGGATACCTTTAAGCGTATTTTGCCTGAGAATGGGGAAATCCATTTCAAGACAGATAACCGTGGCTTGTTTGAGTACAGTCTAGTGAGCTTTTCTCAGTATGGGATGAAACTCAATGGTGTTTGGCTGGACTTGCATGCCAGTGATTTTGAAGGCAATGTCATGACGGAGTATGAGCAAAAATTCTCCAGCAAAGGTCAAGTGATCTACCGAGTTGAGGCAGAATTTTAAGAAATAGCTTGAAAACCAGCTGTTTGAGTGCTTATGCTTTACATAAATTGACAAACGTGCTATACTGATAGTAAGAATATGAGAAAGAGAGGCGGGGAAATATCTTCGCCTCTTGCTTATGAGGAGGTGGACGCAATCGCAACAATCGTAGAATTAGTCAGAGAAGTTGTAGAACCTGTCATCCAAGCGCCTTTCGAGCTCGTGGATATCGAGTATGGAAAGATTGGCAGTGACATGATTCTCAGTATTTTTGTAGATAAACCCGAAGGAATTACCTTGAACGACACGGCAGACCTGACAGAAATCATCAGTCCTGTTCTTGATACTATCAAGCCTGATCCCTTCCCAGAACAATATTTCCTAGAAATCACCAGTCCAGGCTTGGAACGTCCTTTAAAAACTAAGGATGCTGTCGCTGGAGCTGTTGGGAAATACATTCATGTCGGGCTCTACCAAGCTATCGATAAGCAAAAAGTCTTTGAAGGGACCTTAGTATCCTTTGAAGAGGATGAGTTGACTATGGAGTATATGGACAAGACACGTAAGAAAACCGTCCAAATTCCATACAGTTTAGTATCAAAAGCACGTTTAGCAGTTAAACTATAGAAAAGAAAGGATAGCTTTTGAGGATTCAAAAGCAAAAAGAACATGAGTAAAGAAATGCTAGAGGCCTTCCGCATTTTGGAAGAAGACAAGGGAATCAAAAAAGAAGACATCATCGATGCAGTAGTAGAGTCGCTTCGTTCCGCTTATCGCAGACGCTATGGTCAATCAGATAGCGTAGCTATTGACTTCAACGAAAAAACAGGTGACTTTACCGTTTATACTGTCCGTGAAGTTGTTGATGAAGTATTTGATAGCCGTTTGGAAATCAGCTTGAAAGATGCTCTTGCCATTAATTCAGCCTATGAGCTTGGTGACAAAATCAAGTTTGAAGAAGCACCTGCTGAGTTTGGTCGTGTAGCAGCCCAATCTGCCAAACAAACCATCATGGAAAAAATGCGCAAGCAAACACGTGCCATCACTTATAATACTTACAAGGAACATGAGCAAGAAATCATGTCTGGTACGGTAGAACGCTTTGACAACCGCTTTATCTATGTCAACCTTGGCAGCATCGAAGCCCAATTATCAAAACAAGACCAAATCCCTGGAGAGGTGTTTGCTTCCCATGACCGTATCGAAGTCTACGTTTACAAGGTTGAAGACAACCCTCGTGGTGTCAATGTCTTTGTTAGCCGTAGCCATCCAGAGATGATTAAGCGTTTGATGGAGCAAGAAATTCCAGAAGTCTATGATGGAACTGTTGAAATCATGAGCGTAGCTCGTGAAGCTGGTGACCGTACGAAAGTAGCCGTTCGTAGCCACAATCCAAACGTGGACGCTATCGGGACAATCGTTGGACGTGGTGGTGCCAATATCAAGAAAATCACCAGCAAATTCCACCCAGCTCGTTACGATGCCAAGAGCGATCGTATGATTCCTGTAGAAGAAAACATCGACGTTATCGAGTGGGTAGCGGATCCAGCTGAGTTTATCTACAATGCTATCGCACCTGCAGAGGTTGACCAAGTTATCTTTGATGAAAACGACAGCAAACGTGCCTTGGTCGTTGTGCCTGATAACAAGCTTTCTCTTGCTATCGGTCGTCGTGGACAAAACGTTCGCTTGGCTGCTCACTTGACGGGTTACCGTATTGATATCAAGTCTGCCAGTGAGTTTGAAGCTATGGAAGAAGCAGGTCAAGTGGATTACGCAGCTGCGGACGAATTGACGGAAGAATAAAAGCTGCTAGAGGAGGGAAAGATGAAAACAAGAAAAATCCCTTTGCGCAAGTCTGTTGTGTCCAACGAAGTGATTGATAAGCGTGATTTGCTCCGCATTGTCAAGAACAAAGAAGGACAGGTCTTTATCGATCCGACAGGCAAGGCCAATGGCCGTGGCGCTTATATCAAGCTAGACAATGCAGAAGCCCTAGAGGCAAAAAAGAAGAAAGTCTTTAACCGCAGCTTTAACATGGAAGTGGAAGAAAGCTTTTATGACGAGTTGATCGCTTATGTGGATCATAAAGTGAAAAGAAGAGAGTTAGGACTTGAATAAGCAAAAGATAAGCAATCTCTTGGGACTTGCTCAACGAGCAGGCCGGATCATATCGGGTGAGGAATTGGTGGTCAAGGCCATCCAAGCTCAGAAAGCCAAGCTAGTCTTTCTAGCCAATGATGCTGGTCCCAATCTGACCAAGAAGATTCAAGATAAAAGTGACTATTATCAAGTAGAAGTTATAACCGTGTTTTCAACACTGGAATTAAGCATAGCAGTCGGAAAATCGCGAAAAGTTTTGGCTGTGACAGATGCTGGATTTACAAAGAAAATGAGGTCTCTTATGGAATAGAAGAGGAGGACATGATTTGTCTAAGAAAAGATTGTACGAAATCGCAAAAGAACTTGGAAAAGAAAGTAAAGAAGTTGTAGCGCGTGCAAAAGAGTTAGGTTTGGATGTGAAAAGCCACTCATCGAGCGTGGAAGCTGCTGCTGCTGAGCAAATCGCAGCTAGCTTCAAGCCTGCTGCTCCGAAAGCAGAAGCAAAACCTGCGACACCAAAAGCAAGTGTAGAAAAGAAAGCGGAAAAGCCTGCATCAGCTACACCAGTAGCCACTAAGGAAGAAAGTAAACCAGCTACACCTGTAGCTCCTAAGGAAGAAAAAGTAGTGGCCGCAAGACCACAAAGTCGAAACTTCAAGGCGGAGCGTGAGGCGCGTGCCAAAGAACAGGCAGAACGACGCAAACAAAACAAGGGCAACAACCGTGACCAACAACAAAACGGCAACCGTCAGAAAAACGACGGCCGTAATGGTGGTAAACCTGGTCAAGGAAACCGCGACAATCGCCGTTTTAACGACCAAGGGAAAAAACCACAAGGTCAAGGGAATCGTGGCAATGATCGCCGTCAGCAACAAGACTTCCAGCCAAAACAAGCTGGACCACGTGTTGACTTTAAAGCCCGTGCAGCAGCCCTAAAAGCAGAGCAAAATGCAGAGTACGCACGCTCAAGCGAGGAGCGCTTCAAACAATCGCAAGCTGCCAAAGAAGCCTTGGCTCAAGCTAATAAACGCAAGGAGCCAGAGGAAATCTTTGAAGAAGCTGCTAAGTTAGCTGAACAAACGCAACCAGCAGTAACAGTAGTTCCTGTAGCGAAAGAAGCGCCAGTGGATACACGTCGTAAAAAACAAGCTCGACCAGACAAAGAACGTGATGATTATGATCACGAAGAAGATGGTCCTAGAAAACAACAAAAGAATCGAAGTAGTCAGAATCAAGTGAGAAATCAAAGAAATAGTAACTGGAATAACAACAAAAAGAATAAAAAAGGCAACAAGCAAAATAACCGTAACCAGGCTCCAAAACCTGTTACAGAGCGTAAGTTCCATGAATTGCCAACAGAATTTGAATATACAGATGGTATGACTGTTGCGGAAATCGCAAAACGTATCAAACGTGAACCAGCTGAAATCGTTAAGAAACTCTTTATGATGGGCGTTATGGCCACACAAAACCAATCTTTGGATGGAGAAACCATCGAACTCCTCATGGTGGATTACGGTATCGAAGCCAAACAAAAGGTTGAAGTGGACAATGCAGACATCGAACGTTTCTTTGTCGAAGATGGCTATCTTAACGAAGATGAATTGGTTGAGCGTCCACCAGTTGTAACCATCATGGGACACGTTGACCATGGTAAGACAACACTTTTGGATACACTTCGTAATTCTCGTGTTGCGACAGGTGAAGCGGGTGGTATCACTCAGCATATCGGTGCTTACCAAATCGTGGAAAATGGCAAGAAGATTACCTTCCTTGATACACCAGGACACGCGGCCTTTACATCTATGCGTGCGCGTGGTGCATCTGTTACCGATATTACCATCTTGGTTGTAGCGGCCGACGACGGGGTTATGCCTCAAACTATCGAAGCCATCAACCACTCAAAAGCAGCGAACGTTCCAATTATCGTAGCCATCAACAAGATTGATAAACCAGGTGCCAACCCAGAACGCGTTATCGGTGAATTGGCTGAACACGGTGTTATGTCAACTGCTTGGGGTGGAGATTCTGAGTTTGTAGAAATCTCGGCTAAATTCAACCAAAACATCGATGAACTCTTGGAAACAGTCCTTCTTGTAGCTGAAATCCAAGAACTCAAGGCAGACCCAACAGTGCGTGCTATCGGTACTGTTATCGAAGCTCGCTTGGATAAAGGAAAAGGTGCGGTCGCAACCCTTCTTGTGCAACAAGGTACCTTGAATGTCCAAGATCCTATCGTTGTCGGAAATACCTTCGGTCGTGTCCGTGCCATGACCAATGACCTTGGTCGTCGTGTTAAGGTCGCTGGACCATCAACACCAGTATCTATCACAGGTTTGAACGAAGCACCAATGGCGGGTGACCACTTTGCTGTTTACGAAGATGAAAAATCTGCGCGTGCAGCAGGTGAAGAACGTGCGAAACGTGCTCTTATGAAGCAACGTCAAGTAACCCAACGTGTCAGCCTTGAAAACCTTTTTGATACGCTTAAAGCAGGTGAGCTCAAGTCTGTTAACGTCATCATTAAGGCCGACGTACAAGGTTCAGTTGAAGCCCTTTCTGCTTCACTTCAAAAAATTGATGTGGAGGGAGTAAAAGTCACCATCGTTCACTCAGCGGTCGGTGCCATCAACGAATCTGATGTGACTCTTGCAGAAGCTTCAAATGCCTTTATCATCGGTTTCAACGTGCGCCCTACACCACAAGCTCGTCAACAAGCAGAAGAAGATGATGTAGAAATCCGTCTCCACAGCATTATCTACAAGGTTATCGAAGAGATGGAAGAAGCCATGAAAGGAATGCTTGATCCAGAATTCGAAGAAAAAGTTATCGGTGAAGCAATCATCCGTGAAACCTTCAAGGTATCTAAAGTGGGAACCATCGGTGGATTCATGGTTACGAGTGGTAAGGTTACCCGTGATTCTAAAGTCCGTGTTATCCGTGACGGTGTCGTAATCTATGATGGCGAACTCGCAAGCTTGAAACACTACAAAGACGACGTCAAAGAAGTTACAAACGGTCGTGAAGGTGGTCTCATGATTGATGGCTACAATGATATCAAGACTGATGATGTGATTGAGGCATACGTCATGGAAGAAATCAAGAGATAATAGAGAAACGATAGCCAGTTTGACTCGTCGTCAACAGCGTCTTGATGAACCCTTAGTTCTATCTAAGGCTTGTTTCCTAGATTCAAATGGCTCTAGTTCCTCTATCTTCTAGAAATAGCTAGGTCTGCTGGCCTAGCTTTTGGTTCAAAGTAGAGAAAGGAATATCATGGCAAATCATTTCCGTACGGATCGTGTGGGCATGGAAATCAAGCGTGAAGTCAATGAGATTTTGCAAAAGAAGGTCCGTGATCCGCGTGTCCAAGGTGTGACCATTACAGATGTTCAGATGCTGGGGGATTTGTCTGTTGCTAAGGTTTACTACACCATTTTGAGTAACCTTGCTTCGGATAATCAAAAAGCTCAAATCGGGCTTGAAAAAGCAACTGGTACCATCAAACGTGAACTTGGTCGCAATTTGAAATTGTACAAAATCCCAGATTTGACTTTCGTCAAAGACGAATCCATCGAATATGGAAACAAGATTGACGAGATGCTACGCAATCTGGATAAGAACTAAGAAAGAGGGGCAACCCTCTTTTTTGGTGGAGAAATGGCAATAAAAAATACTGGGGAATCTTTCTAGAGTAAAAAATTGTTAAAAAGCTTTATAAAACTCAGCTTGTATGATAGTATAGAAATTGGAAAGAGTGAGATGAAATGATTTCTTATCAATAACTAGCTAGTTTGGTATAGCAATCAGCTAGAAACTGCAGCTAGACGAGGGAAGGTAATATGGGATTCATTAAAATTCTGACCAAGACTTACGGGAATTACTTTTTTGTGATGCAAAGCATCAAAGTCCTGAAGAACATGAAAAAAGATGACAACGCTCTAGTAGGTTTCGGGAAAGTACTGCTTGCTGACAAGTTGATGGATGTCGCCCAGTGGCTCGCAAAACCAGATGATAAGGAATAACTTGAAATGAAAGAAACTAGCAGGAACTCTTCTGCTAGTTTTTTAATCTCTTCCCATATGGTATAATATAAGCAGTAAAATCATTTTATACTCTTCGAAAATCAAATTCAAACCACGTCAGCTTCACCTTGCCGTACTTAAGTACAGCCTGCGGCTAGCTTCCTAGTTTGCTCTTTGATTTTCATTGAGTATTAGAACATACATGGAGGTCGTCATGGACAATATCATCGATGTGTCAATTCCCGTTGCAGAAGTGGTGGATAAGCATCCAGAAGTCTTGGAAATCCTAGTAGAGCTCGGTTTTAAACCACTTGCTAATCCCTTGATGCGCAACACCGTTGGTCGCAAGGTATCGCTCAAACAGGGTTCTAAGCTTGAAGGAACTCCTATGGACAAGATTGTCCGCACGCTAGAAGCGAACGGCTACGAAGTGATTGGATTAGACTAATGGCAGATGAACGGATTCATATCCTAAGGGATATTTTGTTAGAATTGCACAACGGCGCCTCTCCCGAGTCGGTTCAGGAGCGTTTTGATGCGACCTTTACGGGTGTTTCAGCCATCGAGATTTCCCTCATGGAGCACGAGCTGATGAACTCAGACTCAGGTGTCACCTTTGAAGATGTCATGGAACTCTGTGATGTCCATGCCAACCTTTTTAAAAACGCTGTTAAGGGCGTCGAAGTGGAAGATACCGAGCATCCTGGTCATCCAGTTCGCGTCTTCAAGGATGAAAATCTGGCTCTCCGTGCTGCCTTGATTCGCATTCGGAGATTGTTAGATACCTATGAGTCTATGGAAGACGAGGAAATGCTGGCAGAGATGCGCAAGGGCTTGGTCCGTCAAATGGGGCTGTTGGGGCAATTTGACATCCACTATCAGCGCAAGGAAGAGCTCTTTTTTCCCATTATGGAGCGCTATGGTCACGATTCACCCCCAAAAGTTATGTGGGGAGTGGATGACCAGATTAGGGAACTCTTTCAGACAGCCCTAGCGACAGCTAAGTCACTACCAGAAGTGCCGATTTCCACTGTAAAAGAAGATTTTGAAGCTTTTGCGACAGATTTTGAAAGTATGATTTTTAAGGAAGAGTCCATTCTACTCATGATTCTCCTCGAGTCCTTCACCCAGGATGACTGGATGCAGATTGCGGAGGAGAGCGATGCCTACGGCTATGCCATCATTCGTCCGTCTGAAAAATGGGTGCCAGAACGTCAGAGTTTCGTTGAGGAAAAGAGTGCAGAGGAGCCAGTACAACTAGACACGGCAGAAGGTCAAGTTCAGCAAGTTATCGATACACCAGAAGGCCAGTTCACCATTACCTTTACCCCTAAGGAAAAGGAAGCAGTGCTGGACCGTCATAGTCAACAGGCTTTTGGCAATGGCTATCTCTCGGTCGAGCAGGCCAACCTCATCCTCAATCACCTTCCTATGGAGATCACCTTTGTCAATAAAGACGATATTTTCCAGTATTACAATGACAATGCGTCAGCTGATGAGATGATTTTCAAACGGACGCCGTCCCAAGTCGGGCGTAATGTAGAACTCTGCCATCCGCCTAAGTACCTAGACAAGGTGAAGGCCGTTATGAAAGGTCTTCGTGAAGGTAAAAAAGACAAGTATGAAATGTGGTTCAAGTCGGAGTCGCGAGGCAAGTTTGTCCACATCACCTATGCTGCGGTACGCGATGAAGATGGAGAATTCCAAGGAGTGTTGGAGTATGTTCAGGATATCCAACCTTACCGAGAGATTGATACGGACTACTTCCGTGGATTAGAATAAGGAGAATCAATGAGTTACGAACAGGAATTTATGAAGGAATTTGAAGCCTGGGTCAATACCCAGATCATGATCAACGACATGGCGCATAAGGAAAGTCAAAAAGTCTACGAAGAAGACCAAGACGAACGTGCCAAAGATGCCATGATTCGCTACGAAAGTCGCTTGGATGCTTATCAGTTCTTGCTGGGTAAGTTTGAAAACTTCAAGGCGGGCAAGGGATTCCATGATTTGCCAGAGGGCTTGTTTGGCGAGAGAAACTATTAATCGTTGCAAATCAAAAAGTGCGTATGAACGCACTTTTTCTGTTTATACGTCGTGATGTGTGTGTTTGGTGATCCATTGTTCCATTTTGATATGCAACCAGAATGAATAGATGCCCAAAGTGATGATGGTGAGCAAGAACCACTTGATCCAGTTCCCGAATAATTGAGAACCTGTTCCGTCAAAATAGAGGCGACGCCCATCGATGACAGTGTGCTTGACTTTCCAGTTTTGCATCATACAAACTGCCCAAGGCGTAGCGATTCCAATAGTAAAAACTATGATAAGCATGGCTAGGATAGCATATCCAACGTAGCTCAAAAGACCACCATCAAAGTAACTTTCATTATTTATATTCTTCTCCTTATCAGCTTTTTACGTGAATTAGTCTTGCACATTACTGCATGTTTTATCAAGAAGTTGAATCATTGTTAAATTAGATTGAAAGAGAAAACGGCTAGATTTTTAAGGGGAATCTTATTTCCTTTCTTGATTTTTCGTCGAAATATTGATAAAATATCTTTATTAAATCCTTGTCAGAGCAGGGATTTTTTATTGAAAGGATTTTATCATGTCAAAGAAACTCCAACGGAAAAAACAATTGCGAAACAGCCTTCGCCGTTCAGGTGCATTTTCAACTACAGTGACTAAGGTTGTAGAAGAAACAAAAAAAGTTGTGAAGCATGCAGAAAAATCTGCTAGCGAAGCAGGAAAAGTTGTCTCTAAAAAAGTGGAACAAGCAGTAGAAGCAACTAAAGAACAAGCTCAAAAAGTTACAAGCTCTGTAGAAGAATTCGCAGCCAACCTAGGTGGACTTTCAGTCGACCGTGCCAAAACTTTCTATGATGAAGGCATCAAGTCGGCTGCTGATTTCAAAAATTGGACAGAAAAAGAACTCCTTGCCTTAAAAGGAATCGGTCCAGCTACCATCAAGAAATTAAAAGAAAACGGCATCAAGTTCAAGTAATCTTTCTTGTGCCTTGCATTTCCGAAAAAATCTTGCTACAATAGAGCCATTAGAGGTGTTTTGAATCCCACATTTTACAGAAAGTGGCGGCGTTGAGAAGTCCACAAATGTGTCGAAACTGGTTGCTAATGGATGAAAAATTGAAATAAAAGTGTCTTTTTGTTTTAAAGACGAGAGTTGCGGGCTCTGCCCGAAATTGGGTGGTACCGCGGATAAACACATTCGTCCCTGTCATGTAGATGGCAGGGGCGATTTTTTGTAGAAAGCGAGGTAGAAGGATGACAAGAGTAACATTGCCAGAAAGAATCGAAACAGAACGTCTTCTTTTACGAGTCCGAACAGTGGATGATGCAGTGGATATCCATGCCTACGCTAGTCTCCCAGAGGTCGCCTATCCAGCAGGCTTTCCGCCCGTCAAGAGCTTGGAAGATGAGATTTATTATCTAGAGCATATTCTGCCCGAGCGCAATGAAAAGAATAATCTCCCAGCGGGCTATGGAATTGTTCTCAAAGGGACTGATAAAGTCATCGGTTCTGTTGATTTCAACCATCGGCACGAAGACGATGTCTTAGAAATCGGCTATACCTTGCACCCAGACTATTGGGGACGAGGCTATGTTCCAGAAGCGGCACGTGCCTTGATTGAACTAGGTTTTAAGGAACTTGGTCTTCACAAGATTGAACTGATTTGTTTTGACTACAATGTACAAAGTCAACGAGTCGCAGAGAAACTTGGCTTTACCCTCGAAGCTCGCATCCGAGATCGTAAAGATGCCCAAGGCAATCGCTGTGACAGTCTGATATATGGGTTGCTGAAGAGTGAGTGGGAGGAATAAGATGAGCGATGTAAAAAAGGAAGTAAGTCCTTTATCTGAGGAACACTTACGTCAAATTGATGTGGAGTACGCTGAATTAAATGATAGTGATATTATCGAGCGATTAGCTTATTTAGAAATTAACAACAATGAAAAACGTATTGTTATCTCTGATATTAAACCAACCAAAAAGATAATGTCAGTTTCAAACCAAATTTTTGAGATTCAAAAAGATTTTCAAAAAATCAAGAATATGTTCGAATTGTTTATTACAGATGTCTCGGATTTTTTAAGTATTAAGAATAAACTTGAGTCAAAGGAGTTGAAAATTGAAGAGGCAGACGTGAATCGTTTCATGATTCATTTATTATCCAGTGGAAAATTGTTCGTCGATTTTAATGAAAACCAAATCAAACAGAAATATTCCAAGGATAGTGAGGAATTTGATTGTATACATAGGTTTGCAAGCTATCAGTATGATACGAACTTTGCTTATCGATTTTGTCATTCTTTGAGGAACTATTCCCAACATATTGACTTACCAATAAATGAAATAAAAGCTGTTAGTCCAGATGATGAAACCATTTTAGTCGATTTCTATATTGATTTAGATTATCTTTTAAATTCCAACTTTAAATGGAAAAAATTGAAAATGGAATTGATAGAACTAAACAGAAAAACATCTAAGATTGATGCTATAACTCTAGTTAAAGAATACTTTAATTCTCTCACAGAGCTCTATGGTAATTATAACGAATTATTTTTAAAGTTAAACCATAATACATTAGTCGATATTAAGTCAAAGTTGGAATCATTAAAATTGAAACATACAAGATATTATATTTCAAAGATAAGCAAATACGATCTTAAATATAGTCCGGAAAACTATACACTATCACCACTTGCAGCATTTGCAGAAATTGATGAAATTTATATCGAATTATCAAAAATTGGTTTGGTAAATATTGTAAATAAAAACAATTAAGGAGAACACACATGTCTAAAGAACTTTCACCTAAATACAATCCAGCCGAGGTTGAGGCTGGTCGTTATCAAAAATGGCTTGATGCCGATGTTTTCAAGCCTTCAGGCGATCAAAAGGCTAAGCCATATTCTATCGTCATTCCACCACCAAACGTAACTGGGAAACTTCACCTTGGTCACGCTTGGGATACGACCTTGCAGGATATCATCATCCGTCAAAAACGCATGCAAGGTTTTGATACGCTTTGGCTTCCAGGGATGGACCACGCTGGGATTGCGACTCAGGCTAAGGTTGAGGAGCGCTTGCGTGGTGAAGGCATTTCCCGCTATGACCTTGGTCGTGAAAAATTCCTTGAGAAAGTCTGGGAATGGAAAGACGAATATGCGACGACTATCAAGGAACAATGGGGCAAGATGGGGCTCTCTGTAGACTACTCTCGCGAGCGTTTCACTCTTGACGAAGGTTTGTCAAAAGCCGTTCGCAAGGTCTTTGTGGACCTTTACAAGAAAGGCTGGATCTACCGTGGTGAGTTTATCATCAACTGGGACCCAGCAGCTCGCACAGCTCTTTCTGATATCGAGGTGATTCACAAGGATGTCGAAGGTGCCTTCTACCATATGAACTACATGCTGGAAGATGGTTCACGCGCCCTTGAAGTTGCGACAACTCGTCCAGAGACCATGTTTGGGGACGTTGCGGTTGCGGTCAATCCAGAAGACCCACGCTACAAGGACTTGATCGGTAAAAATGTTATCCTTCCAATCGCTAATAAATTGATTCCAATCGTTGGAGATGAGCACGCAGATCCTGAGTTTGGTACTGGTGTCGTAAAAATCACACCCGCCCACGATCCAAACGACTTCTTGGTTGGTCAACGCCACAACTTGCCACAAGTCAACGTGATGAACGACGACGGAACTATGAACGACTTGGCCTTTGAATTTGCAGGTATGGACCGTTTTGAAGCTCGTAAGGCAGTCGTTGCTAAGTTGGAAGAAATCGGTGCCCTCGTTAAAATCGAGAAACGTGTTCACAGCGTTGGTCACTCAGAACGTACAGGTGTTGTGGTTGAACCACGCTTGTCTACGCAATGGTTCGTCAAGATGGACCAGTTGGCTAAAAATGCCATTGCCAACCAAGATACTGATGATAAGGTAGAATTCTACCCCCCTCGTTTCAACGATACCTTCCTCCAATGGATGGAAAATGTCCACGACTGGGTGATCTCTCGTCAGCTCTGGTGGGGTCACCAAATCCCTGCTTGGTACAATGCTGAGGGTGAAATATATGTCGGCGAAGAAGCTCCAGAAGGTGACGGTTGGACTCAGGACGAAGACGTCTTGGATACTTGGTTTAGTTCTGCCCTTTGGCCGTTCTCAACCATGGGCTGGCCAGATGTCGACTCAGATGACTTCAAACGTTACTTCCCAACTTCAACTTTGGTAACAGGTTACGACATCATCTTCTTCTGGGTATCTCGTATGATCTTCCAATCCTTGGAATTCACTGGCCGTCAGCCATTCCAAAACGTCCTTATCCACGGTCTTATCCGTGATGAGCAAGGACGCAAGATGTCTAAATCTCTCGGTAACGGGATTGACCCGATGGATGTTATCGAGAAATACGGTGCTGATGCGCTTCGTTGGTTCCTTTCAAACGGTTCTGCACCAGGTCAAGACGTGCGCTTCTCTTACGAAAAAATGGATGCTTCATGGAACTTCATCAACAAGATCTGGAACATCTCTCGCTACATCCTCATGAACAATGAAGGCTTGACCCTTGAGCAAGCAACGGCCAATGTGGAAAAAGTTGTCAACAAGGAAGCAGGAAATGTCACAGATCGCTGGATTCTCCACAACCTCAATGAAACTATCGGCAAAGTTACTGAAAACTTTGATAAGTTTGAGTTTGGTGTAGCTGGACACATCCTCTACAACTTCATCTGGGATGAATTTGCGGACTGGTACGTTGAGTTGACCAAGGAAGTCCTTTATAGCGATAACGAAGAAGAGAAAGTTATCACACGTTCTGTTCTCCTTTACACTTTGGACAAGATCCTTCGCCTCCTTCACCCAATCATGCCATTCGTGACAGAGGAAATCTTTGGGCAAATCTCAGAAGGCTCTATCGTGACAGCGGAGTACCCAACTGTCAACCCAGCCTTTGAAGACCTTGCTGCCCACACTGGTGTAGAAAGCCTCAAAGACTTGATCCGTGCTGTTCGTAATGCGCGTGCGGAAGTAAACGTTGCACCAAGAAAGCCTATCACCATCCTTGTGAAGACAAGTGATAGCGACTTGGAAGCCTTCTTTAACAGCAATGTCAACTACATCAAACGCTTCACAAATCCAGAACACTTGGAAATCGCATCAAACATCCCTGCACCTGAACTCGCTATGTCAAGCGTCATCACAGGAGCAGAAATCTACTTGCCACTGGCAGACCTCCTCAATGTCGAAGAAGAACTCGCTCGTCTCGACAAGGAACTCGCTAAATGGCAAAAAGAACTGGATATGGTTGGTAAGAAGCTCTCTAACGAACGCTTCGTAGCTAACGCCAAACCAGAAATCGTCCAAAAAGAACGCGACAAACAAGCCGACTACCAAGCGAAATATGACGCGACCGTCGCACGTATTGATGAGATGAAGAAGTTGGTGAAATAAGTTATAAACCTCGGCAATTTGCTGGGGTTTTTGGTATAATGAATAATAGTGTGTATTTGATGTAATATATTTTATTTATTTAAAAGGCTTAATTATGATTAATATAATAGATTTATTTAGTGGTGCAGGCGGATTAACTGAGGGATTCAGAAATCAGCAATATAAAATATTGGGACATGTAGAGAAAGAAAAAGCGGCTTGTGAAACTTTAAAACTTAGGGAAGTATATTATTATTTAAAGAAAAAAAATAAATTAGGACTTTATAATGATTTTCTAAATAGTAAGACTAGTATAGAGGATTTGTTGAAACATGTACCTCAAGAAAAATTGAATAAAATTCTTAACTTTGAAATTAGTCAAGAAAATATTCACAGTATTTTTAGTTTTTTTGATGATTTAGGGGAAAACGTTGATGGAATTATAGGTGGTCCTCCATGTCAAGCTTATTCAACCATTGGAAGAGCTAGAAATGCAAGTAAAAAGTCTTCAGATGAAAGAATTTATTTATATAAATTTTATATACATTTTTTAAACAAGTATCAACCCAAATTTTTTATTTTTGAAAATGTAAAAGGATTATTGAGCTTTAGAGATGCTGATGATGAGTTTTTATTACCTAGAATGAAAAAAGAATTTGAAGAGGCCGGCTATTCTTTAGGTTATGAAGTTTTAAATACTAAAAACTATGGTGTTCCACAATCAAGAGAAAGACTTATTATCTTTGGAGTGATGAACAGGAAAAAAGAACTTATTCAGGAATTCTTTAAAAATCTTAAAAAATATGAAGAAAATGAGGTGGATGTTAAAACAGCTTTTCAGGGATTACCTAGTTTAAAGGCGGGAGAAGTAAACAATTCTTATACAAATTTATCAAATGATTATGTTGAACAAAATTTTTTACAGGATTCTAAAACGCCATTAACTCAAAATATTGCAAGACCAAATAATAGCAACGATTTAGCAATTTATAAAATTGTAGCAGAAGCTAAGAAAAATGGTAAAAATATTAAATACAGTGAACTTGACTCAAAGCTAAAAACCCATAAACATACGGATAAATTTTTGGACAGATTCAAAGCTCTTTCATGGAATTCTCCATCACATACAGTAGTTGCACATATTTCAAAAGATGGTCATCATTATATTCATCCAGATACAAAACAAAATAGATCAATTACTGTGAGAGAGGCAGCTAGATTACAGGGATTTCCGGATAATTACTATTTTTTAGATTCTAGAACCAGTGCTTTTACACAAATTGGTAATGCAGTTCCTCCAATTTTTAGTAAAAAGATGGCTGATGCGATTTTAACATTGGAATTTAAATAAAAATCAACATATGTTCATCATTATTTAGAAATTGAACATATGTTGATTTTTTAGTTACAAAAGATCGAACGCAGCAAGAAGTTGAGGAGCTACAGCATTCCAGATTGTTTTTAAGGTATCAAATTGAGGGAAATTATGAGCATCATGCATTAATGTGTTTAAATGCTCCGTTGCTTTTATACTTGAAAATTCGTCAATTAGGCTTTGAACTCTATTTTGGGCTATTTTCCCTTTTCTAGAAAGCAGTCGAATCATAGTTTCATACTTAACCTTAAATGAGAGAGGATCAACTTGATTTTCAGCAGTCAGTTTTTTTGGAGTGTTATTTATTCTGATTAAGTCATCATTACTTGCTTCCTCCCAGTAGCGTTTCAATAATACAGTTGTTGTACTTTCAATCATTGCACGTAGTAGTAGGCCTTGGGTTAGAATGAATCGATTGATATCTTTATCTTCTGCTGCTTCTATCATCTCCTCTCTTAGCCTTCGGATTTTAGTACCAATATTTTGTGGAACTCTAAAATTAGCTGGGACTAGTTCTTTATACACACTGTGATCCTTTTTATATGAGGTAGTTGATTTTATTGCAGAATCTAAAATATTTTGTTTTGTTTTTTCTGGGACATCAACATCATCATTTTCTAATGCTTTGCTAATTTTATTGATGCTTTCTTTATCTTCGGTTGATAATGTGGTTTCTGCTAAAGAAGGAGTTTTTTGAATATTTTCTTGTGCTTTTTTCTCTTTTGCTTCGGAACGTCGCTTTTTCCATTCTCTTTGAATAATTCCTATTAGTTTGTTAAGATTTTCTTTGATTTCTATTAATTCGTCATCAGCTTCCCATCTAATAGATTGTCTATCTGTTGAAATAAAATCTTTTTTATTATCATCATCAAGAAAATCAATATTAAAGTAACCGGCTGCATAACTATAGAAATTATCATTTGCTCTATCTTGAAATTGTGTAACAGATTGTTCACTCGCTAGCTTTCCTCTAGACAGTACTGAAAACCCACGTTGATTGGCTTGTAAAGGTGTTTTCTTGGTGCAAATAATCCCGTTTATATGATACTCTTTAAGGTTATGAATGACTATTTGAGATTGTTTATTTGTAAGAGTTTCAAAATCATCTGGAAAAGAAAAAGTAAACTCAATTTCGTCTTTCTTAGGTCGTATACTATTGATAAATACCTCTTCATCTAATTCCTTAATGGTACCGTCATCGCTTGCTAAAGTTACTAAAAAATCTGTACGGGAATACTTGTTAAATCTTTTAGAAAGGCTATCATATAATGTATCGATTTTAGTCAGATTTTTTAAAGTAATGTCTTTAATGGTTATTTTTGTACCATTTGGTTCGTCGGTTTGAACATTATAATGGATTGTTTTTGGATGATAGGTATTATTTGATGAGCCCTGTATGTCATTATAATTCAATTCAAAAGAGTTTAGTTTCTTATTTTGAATGCTATCAATAATAATTGTATTAGCAATACCAAATAAAGCTAGTTTTCCAAGTCCTTTTTTTCCTGTAACTTTTCTGCCGTTTTTCGATAGTCCGGTTTCATTTTTTTTATCATTTATTTTATCTGTCAATCGTCTATTTCTAGCAATGGTCAAAAAATTTTCATTCAGCTCTTGTGCTGACATACCATTGCCGTCGTCTGATACGGTTATTATTTTTTCTCGATAATTAATATGAATTTTAACATTATGGCTATCAGCATCCCAAGAATTGCTGATGAGTTCGGCAATTGCCTGTGGTAACTGTTTATATAATCCAATACCTAGATGTTGAATCGTTGCAGCATGGTAGTTAAGTGTAAATTCTTCAGACATATCGGACTCCTGTGTTTAATATTTTGTTAAATATAGTATATCATATTTTAAAAGTAAAATATCGTTAATACTGGTCATTCATTTTGATTCAAATCTATTTTGTATTGGATTCATAATAGTAGTTTGACAACACGGTAAGTGCTGCTGCAACAACATTTATTATTTTTTTGACATAAGCTTCCTCCAAATAATATTTTTAAATTTACCATGTGATAAAATCAATTGATTTTTACTTAATAAATCATAGATAAATCTATTTTAACCTTTGACTATTCCGCAAAATTATCGTACAATAAAGGGTACATGATAAAATGAGGTCAGAGTCTGTTCGCTCTGGCGATAGTAGTAAAAATGAGGAGAAACGCTTTGGAATTAGAAGTATTTGCTGGGCAAGAAAAAAGTGAACTATCTATGATTGAGGTAGCGCGTGCTATCTTGGAACTTCGTGGTCGCGATCATGAGATGCATTTTAGCGATCTTGTAAATGAAATTCAAAACTACCTTGGAACATCAAACAGCGATATCCGCGAAGCTTTGCCTTTGTTCTACACAGAGTTGAACTTTGACGGTAGCTTCATCTCTCTTGGAGACAACAAATGGGGGCTTCGTTCATGGTATGGTGTGGACGAAATTGACGAAGAAATTATCGCTCTTGAAGAAAGTGATGACGATGAAGTAGCACCAAAAGCTAAGAAAAAACGCGTCAATGCCTTTATGGATGGTGATTCAGATGCCATTGACTACAACGCAGATGATCCAGAAGACGAAGATGCATACGAAGCAGATCCAGCTCTTTCATACGATGATGAAAATCCAGATGATGAGAAAAATGAAGTGGAAGCTTACGATGCAGAAATCAATGAAATCGCCCCTGATGACTTGGGTGAAGACGTGGATCTCAACGAAGAAGACGATGAGTTTTCTGACGATGACGCTGAAACAAGTGAAGAAGAGTAAAAGACTTCACAGAGGAGATCGCCTGATCTCCTTTTTCGTTCCTTGAGCAAGTCATCTGTTTGGATGCGGATTTTTAGTTGGTTTTCTGAAAACAATCTCTTTTTTTCATCTTTTACCAATTCGAGTTGACAAATGTTCTGCTTTGAGGTATTATATTGTTCGGGCACCTCTTTTAGAGGTCGGGGCTCCCTAGTTACTAGGGAGCTATTTTTGTTTTTTCAGGAAGTTTTCTTGAAAAGTCGTTATTCATAAGGGTCTTGTTTTCAATCTCCCTTCGTAGTTAAACAAGGTCTTGAGCATTTTAGAAAGAGGAATCTATGTCTACGAAATATATTTTTGTAACTGGTGGTGTGGTGTCGTCTATTGGGAAAGGGATTGTCGCAGCAAGTCTGGGCCGACTCTTGAAAAATCGTGGTCTTAAAGTAACTATTCAGAAGTTTGACCCTTATATCAATATCGACCCGGGAACTATGAGTCCTTACCAGCACGGGGAAGTCTTTGTGACAGATGATGGGGCTGAGACCGATTTGGACTTGGGTCACTATGAACGTTTCATCGATATCAATCTCAACAAATATTCCAACGTGACAACTGGTAAAATCTACAGTGAAGTTCTTCGTAAGGAACGCCGTGGAGAATACCTTGGGGCAACTGTTCAAGTCATTCCTCATATCACAGATGCTTTGAAAGAAAAAATCAAGCGTGCCGCTCTAACGACCGACTCGGATGTCATTATCACAGAGGTTGGTGGAACCGTTGGAGATATCGAGTCCTTGCCATTTCTAGAGGCCCTTCGTCAGATGAAGGCAGATGTGGGTGCAGATAATGTCATGTACATCCATACAACCTTGCTTCCTTACCTCAAGGCTGCTGGTGAAATGAAGACCAAGCCAACTCAACACTCTGTAAAAGAATTGCGTGGTTTGGGAATCCAGCCAAATATGTTGGTCATTCGTACAGAAAAACCAGCTGGTCAAGGAATTAAAAATAAACTAGCTCAGTTCTGTGACGTGGCTCCAGAAGCTGTTATCGAGTCTTTGGATGTCGAACACCTTTACCAAATTCCATTGAACTTGCAGGCACAAGGCATGGACCAAATTGTTTGTGACCATTTGAAACTAGATGCACCAGCAGCGGATATGACAGAGTGGTCAGCCATGGTGGACAAGGTCATGAACCTCAAGAAACAAGTCAAGATTTCCCTTGTCGGTAAGTATGTGGAGTTGCAAGATGCCTACATCTCAGTGGTCGAAGCCTTAAAACACTCTGGTTATGCCAACGACGCAGAAGTGAAGATTAATTGGATCAATGCCAATGATGTGACAGCAGAGAATGTAGCAGAGCTCTTGTCTGATGCGAACGGAATCATCGTACCTGGAGGTTTTGGTCAACGTGGTACGGAAGGGAAAATTCAAGCCATTCGCTATGCGCGTGAAAATGATGTTCCAATGTTGGGAGTCTGCTTGGGAATGCAGTTGACTTGTATCGAGTTTGCTCGTCACGTTTTAGGGCTTGAAGGTGCCAATTCTGCAGAACTTGCACCAGATACAAAATACCCTATCATCGATATCATGCGTGACCAGGTTGATGTTGAGGATATGGGTGGAACCCTTCGTTTGGGACTTTATCCATCTAAGTTGAAACGAGGTTCTAAGGCAGCGGCTGCTTATCACAATCAAGAAGTGGTGCAACGCCGTCACCGTCACCGTTATGAGTTTAACAACGCCTTTCGTGAACAGTTTGAGGCGGCAGGTTTTGTCTTCTCGGGAGTTTCTCCAGACAATCGTTTGGTCGAAATTGTAGAAATTCCTGAGAATAAATTTTTTGTGGCTTGTCAGTATCACCCTGAACTTTCCAGTCGTCCAAATCGTCCAGAAGAACTCTACACTGCCTTTGTTACTGCAGCAGTTGAAAATAGTAACTAGTTATCTTCTAATTTCTGAGAATAATCTCAGAGATTTTTTTAATCCATTCAGGAAATTCTTGTTAACTCAGGCGCTTGGCAATAAGAATTAGACTCACTGAGGTAAGAGATTTTCCTTGCTCATATACGGCTTCCCTATTTGTCCTAGAGCCCTTTTTGTGTTACAATGAATGGTATGAAAGCTAAGAAATTATGGATGACTGGCTTGACTGTGGCTGGTCTAAGTGCCCTTGCTTTGGGGGCTAAAAAAGCAGCAGATAATCACAAGCTCATGAAGACTCAGGAAGAGTTGACCGCTATCGTGCGCGAACTTTTCTCAGATATGGGTGAGATTGCGACTCTCTATGTTCAAGTCTACGAAAGTAGCCTAGAGCGACTGGTCGGAGGAGTCATTTTCGAGGATGGTCGTCATTACACCTTTGTCTATGAAAATGAAGATCTGGTCTATGAGGAGGAAGTCATATGATACAACCTGCAAGTTTAGAAGAATTGGCATCTTTAGTAGAAAAAGATGGCAAGAAGGTCTTCCTTTTTGTGGCAGACTGGTGTGGCGATTGTCGTTATATCTATCCAGCCTTGCCAGAGATTGAGGAGACTAATCCAGAGTTCACCTTTGTTCGAGTGGACCGAGATCAGTATCTGGATCTGGCCAAACTCTGGGATGTGTACGGGATTCCTAGCCTTGTTGTGCTAGAAAAGGACAAGGAAATCGGCCGTTTTGTCAACCGTGACCGTAAAAGCAAGCAACAAATTAACGACTTTTTAGCAGGACTGAAATAGGAGAAAAAGGAAAGAATGATTTTTACATATAACAAAGAACATGTCGGCGATGTCCTTATGGTTATCGTGAAAAATAGCGGCGATGCCAAACTGGACGTGGAGCGCAAAGGCAAGGTAGCCCGTGTTTTCCTCAAAGAAAATGGAGAAACAGTGGCTTGGAATATTTTCGAAATTTCAAGTTTGTTTGAAATTGCAGAGCGCGGTCAAGTCTTTTTGACAGATGAGCAAGTAGCACGTTTGAACCAAGAATTGCGAGCGGAAGGCTTTGCAGAAGAGATTGTCAATGACAAAGAACCTAAGTTTGTTGTTGGTGAAATTGTCGAGATGGTAGCCCATCCAGATAGTGACCACCTCAACATCTGCCAAGTTGCAGTCGCAAGTGATAAGACAGTGCAAATCGTTGCAGGGGCTCCCAATGCGCGTGTTGGGTTGAAAACCATTGTGGCTCTCCCTGGAGCGATGATGCCAAAAGGCAATCTCATTTTCCCAGGCGAACTTCGTGGTGAAAAGAGTTTTGGCATGATGTGTAGCCCTCGTGAACTTGCCTTGCCAAATGCTCCGCAAAAACGTGGGGTTATTGAATTATCAGAAGACCAAGTTGTCGGAACTCCATTTGACCCAGCCAAACACTGGACGGCCTAGGAAATTGTCGGTATTTGATAGACCAGATAGAGGGGGATAAGATGGCGAAAAATGTAGTGATTACAGGAGCGACCTCTGGAATTGGTGAAGCGATTGCGCGTGCTTATCTGGAGCAGGGAGAGAATGTCGTTCTAACAGGGCGACGGACAGACAGACTAGAGGCCTTCAAGTCAGAGTTTGCAGAAACTTTTCCAAATCAAACCGTTTGGACCTTTCCACTGGATGTGACGGATATGGCTATGGTAAAGACTGTCTGCTCCGATATTTTGGAAACGATAGGGCAGATTGATATCTTGGTCAATAACGCTGGACTAGCTCTTGGCTTGGCTCCCTATCAGGATTATGAAGAGCTGGATATGCTGACCATGTTAGATACCAATGTCAAGGGGTTGATGGCAGTCACTCGCTGTTTCTTGCCAGCAATGGTAAAAGCCAATCAGGGACATATTATCAACATGGGATCAACCGCAGGAATCTATGCCTATGCTGGGGCAGCTGTTTACTCAGCCACCAAGGCGGCAGTTAAGACTTTTTCAGATGGACTGCGAATTGATACCATCGCAACGGATATCAAGGTGACCACCATTCAGCCTGGAATTGTCGAAACAGATTTTTCTGCGGTACGTTTCCACGGTGACAAAGAGCGTGCTGCAACCGTCTATCAGGGAATTGAGGCCCTGCAAGCACAAGATATCGCAGACACTGTGGTCTATGTGACCAGTCAGCCTCGTCGTGTGCAGATTACAGATATGACTATTATGGCCAATCAACAGGCGACAGGTTTTATGGTTCATAAAAAATAAAAAATTTTCTCGAAAAGTTACAAATTTTTGTAACTTTTTTTGATTCCCTGCGAATAGATAAGTAGGAGGAAGAAAATATGTATAATAAAGTTATTTTGATCGGGCGTTTGACGTCTACACCAGAATTGCACAAAACCAACAATGACAAGTCAGTAGCGCGAGCAACTATCGCTGTGAACCGTCGTTACAAAGACCAAAATGGGGAACGTGAAGCTGATTTTGTCAATCTTGTTTTTTGGGGAAAATTGGCTGAAACATTGGCAAGTTACGCGACCAAAGGAAGCCTCATTTCCGTTGATGGGGAATTGCGTACCCGTCGTTTTGAGAAAAATGGCCAGATGAATTATGTGACCGAAGTCCTTGTCACAGGATTCCAACTCTTGGAAAGCCGCGCCCAACGTGCTATGCGAGAAAATAACGCAGGACAGGATTTGGCAGATTTGATCTTGGAAGAGGAAGAATTGCCATTTTAAGTATTGAAAAGTCTGAGTTGATCTCAGGCTTTTTTATATTGAGAAAGTCAGACTTTTTTCTTGACTATTTCTGACCAAGTGATACAATAGAACTATAAATTAGCACTCAGATGTAAAGAGTGCTAATGATATCTATTTCATCATGGAGGAAAACAGATGTTGAAACCATTAGGAGACCGTGTGGTCTTGAAAATCGAAGAAAAAGAACAAACTGTTGGAGGCTTTGTCCTTGCAGGCTCAGCCCAAGAAAAAACAAAAACAGCCCAAGTTGTAGCTACTGGACAAGGTGTTCGTACCTTGAATGGTGACTTGGTTGCTCCAAGCGTTAAGCCTGGAGACCGTGTCTTAGTTGAAGCTCATGCAGGTATTGATGTCAAAGATGGCGATGAAAAGTACATCATCGTAGGCGAAGCTAACATTTTGGCTATCATTGAAGAATAGAAGGAGAAAGTAAGTATGTCAAAAGAAATTAAATTTTCATCTGATGCTCGTTCAGCTATGGTCCGTGGTGTCGATATCCTTGCGGACACAGTTAAAGTAACCTTAGGACCAAAAGGTCGTAATGTTGTGTTGGAAAAATCATTTGGCTCACCACTCATCACCAATGACGGTGTGACCATTGCCAAAGAAATCGAGTTGGAAGACCATTTTGAAAATATGGGTGCCAAGTTGGTATCAGAAGTCGCTTCAAAGACCAATGATATCGCAGGTGACGGAACAACAACTGCAACTGTCTTGACCCAAGCTATCGTACGTGAAGGAATCAAGAACGTCACAGCAGGTGCCAATCCAATCGGCATTCGTCGGGGGATTGAAGCAGCGGTTGCCGCAGCTGTAGAAGCCTTGAAAAACAATGCCATCCCAGTTGCTAATAAAGAAGCCATCGCTCAAGTTGCTGCCGTATCTTCTCGTTCTGAAAAAGTCGGCGAATACATCTCTGAAGCTATGGAAAAAGTTGGTAAAGACGGTGTTATCACCATTGAAGAGTCACGTGGTATGGAAACAGAGCTTGAAGTCGTGGAAGGAATGCAGTTTGACCGCGGTTACCTTTCACAGTACATGGTAACAGATAGCGAAAAGATGGTGGCTGACCTTGAAAATCCATACATCTTGATTACCGACAAGAAGATTTCCAATATCCAAGAAATCTTGCCACTTCTAGAAAGCATTCTTCAAAGCAACCGTCCACTCTTGATTATTGCAGATGATGTGGATGGTGAAGCTCTTCCAACTCTTGTCTTGAACAAGATTCGTGGAACCTTCAATGTCGTAGCTGTCAAAGCACCTGGTTTTGGTGACCGTCGTAAGGCTATGTTGGAAGATATCGCTATCTTGACAGGAGGAACAGTCATCACAGAGGACCTTGGCCTTGAGTTGAAAGATGCGACTATTGAGGCGCTTGGTCAAGCAGCGAGAGTAACTGTGGACAAAGATAGCACTGTTATCGTAGAAGGTGCTGGAAATCCTGAAGCTATTTCTCACCGTGTTGCGGTTATCAAGTCTCAAATCGAAACTACAACTTCTGAATTTGACCGTGAAAAATTGCAAGAACGCTTGGCAAAATTGTCAGGTGGTGTCGCAGTCATCAAGGTCGGAGCTGCAACTGAAACTGAGTTGAAAGAAATGAAACTCCGCATTGAAGATGCCCTCAACGCTACTCGTGCAGCCGTTGAAGAAGGAATCGTTGCAGGTGGTGGAACAGCTCTTGTAAATGTCATCCCAGCCGTAGCTGATTTGGAATTGACAGGAGATGAAGCAACAGGACGTAATATTGTTCTCCGTGCCTTGGAAGAACCTGTTCGTCAAATTGCCCACAATGCAGGATTCGAAGGTTCTATTGTTATTGACCGTTTGAAAAATGCTGAAGTTGGTACAGGCTTCAACGCAGCAACTGGCGAATGGGTCAACATGATTGAAGAAGGAATCATCGACCCAGTTAAAGTGAGCCGTTCAGCCCTTCAAAATGCAGCCTCTGTAGCCAGCTTGATTTTGACAACAGAAGCAGTCGTAGCCAATAAACCGGAACCAGCAGCCCCAGCTCCAACAATGGATCCAAGCATGATGGGCGGGATGATGTAAAAGTAACTTATAAAAAACACAAAAGAAGGGAATACATATCCCTTCTTTTTATGATAATCACTTCTAAATTGGATTGAGCTCTCCTAACTTATATGATAAAATAAGACTAGAAAAAGGAGAAGAACATGATCGATGTAGAAGAAATTCTGAGCAAGATGAATCCCAATCAGAAGATTAATTATGACCGTGTCATGCAGAAAATGGTTCAGGTTTGGGAAAAAAATGAGGAACGTCCCACTATTCTCATGCATGTTTGCTGTGCTCCTTGTAGTACCTACACCCTAGAATACCTGACAAAATACGCTGATGTGACTATCTATTTTGCCAATTCCAATATCCATCCCAAGGCAGAATACCACAAGCGAGCTTACGTCACCAAGAAATTTGTCAGTGATTTCAATGAGAGGACAGGAAATACGGTCCACTATTTAGAAGCGCCTTATGAACCCAATGAATACCGGAAGTTAGTCAGAGGACTGGAAGAAGAACCCGAAGGTGGCGATCGTTGCAAGGTTTGTTTTGATTACCGTTTGGATAAAACAGCACAGGTAGCTATGGACTTGGGCTTTGACTACTTTGGTTCAGCTTTGACCATCAGTCCCCATAAGAACTCTCAAACCATCAACAGCATCGGAATCGATGTGCAAAAGATTTATACCACCCACTATCTTCCAAGTGATTTCAAGAAAAATCAAGGCTATAAGCGCTCGGTGGAGATGTGCGAGGAGTATGATATCTATCGTCAATGTTATTGTGGATGCGTCTATGCGGCTCAAGCTCAGAACATTGACCTTGTTCAGGTTAAGAAGGATGCCACGGCTTTCTTGTTGGATAAGGATGTTGAAAAAGACTATTCCCACATCAAGTTTACTGTGACTAAATTAGATATATAGAAATCAACCCAGTCGAAAAGCTGGGTTTTTCAAATAAAAAAACCAGGGCTCTCACCCCGGCTTGACAACTTTACCGATTCTTTAGTTCTATGTAGCGTTTGTACCAAATGTTGACATAGGCCTCTGAGAAAGGACCGCGTCCATTGTTGATCCAATCAACAAGGATTTTAACATGCTCTTTCAAAATATAGTCTAAATCATCAGAATACTTCATTTTGCGTTTATGGCGCTCATACTCTTCAACGTCCAAGAGACGCTTTTCACCATCAGTGAAGACCTTGACATCCAAATCATAGTCAATGTATTTCAGGGCTTCCTCATCTAGATAGTAGGGACTAGCCATATTGCAATAGTAGGAAATCCCATTATCGCGAATCATAGCAATGATATTAAACCAATATTTTTTGTGAAAGTAAACAATAGCCGGTTCTCGAGTCACCCAACGACGACCGTCACTTTCGGTAACTAGTGTGTGGTCGTTGACGCCGATAATGGCGTTCTCTGTTGTTTTTAGTACCATGGTGTCTCGCCAAGTACGGTGAAGACTCCCATCATGCTTATAACTTTGAATTGTAATAAAGTCGCCTTCTTTTGGAAGTTTCATAACTAACCAACTTTCTACAATTTATAAGTTTATCGTTTACTATTATATCATAAATCGGTCTATTTTTTTTGAATTTTACACGAAAATGTTAAAGATATTCTCTGAGAGCGCTGGCTATATCCGAAAAATCATAGCCTTTTCGGGCTAAAACTTGGGTTAAACGCTGTTTAAGTTCGTATCCTTCATACTTTCGAGCATACTTAGCATATTGTTTGTCTAGCTCTTTAAAAATGAGTTCTTGAGTCGTTTCTTGGCCGACTTGACTATCCAAGTCATCAAAAGCATTTTTAGCATCAGAATAGGAGAAGCCTTTGTTCGTCAAGCTTTGAATGATCTTATCCTGCAAGGCACGAGCGGGAAGCTTTCCCATGTATTTTTTAAGAAGTTTCTCCGCCACACGTTGAGCAACCTCTGAAAAATCAAAATCCTTTAAAACCTCTTCAATCGTTGATTTGACAATCCCTTTTTGAGACAGTTTTTGAGCTAGCACATAAGGTCCCTTATCTCCAGAAAGTTGATTTGCGTTGATAATAGAGTAGACATACTGACGATCATTTATCCAGTTGTCTTCTTTAAGGTTAGCGATAACCTGACTAGTGATTGTTTCATCAATATCATACTTTTTCAGATACTCTCTCACTTCCTTTTCAGTACGAGCCTTGAAGGATAAATGGTAGAGAGCGAGGTTCTTACCATAAGAAAACTGAGCAAAGCCCTGTATCTTGGTCAGTTCCTCTTTGCTAATGACCTTATCTCGAGACAGCATAAAACGGACAATAGTATCTTCCGTGATATAAGAGGTTTGCTGTCCATCTAGTTCCATCAAGTAGAGGCGTTTTTTCTTTTCAAGTTTTGTGATTTTCATAGTTCTATTATACCCTAAAATGTGATAAGATAGGGGTATGAATCTGAAAGTCAAACAAAAAATACCTTTAAAAATCAAGCGAATGGGTATCAATGGTGAGGGAATCGGTTTCTACCAGAAAACCCTCGTTTTTGTGCCAGGCGCCCTCAAAGGAGAAGATATCTATTGTCAGATTACTTCTATTAAACGTAACTTTGTTGAAGCCAAATTACTAAAGGTTAATAAGAAGTCTAAATTTCGAGTCGTACCAGCTTGTACGATTTATAATGAATGTGGTGGTTGCCAAATCATGCACCTCCACTACGATAAACAGTTAGAGTTCAAAACGGACTTGCTCCATCAAGCTCTGAAAAAATTTGCTCCTACAGGATATGAAAACTATGAAATCCGTCCAACTATCGGAATGCAGGAACCAAAGTACTACCGTGCTAAGCTACAATTCCAGACTCGGAAATTTAAAAATCAGGTCAAGGCAGGTTTGTATGCGCAAAACTCTCATTACCTCGTAGAGTTGAAAGACTGCTTGGTGCAAGATAAGGAAACCCAGACAATTGCGAATCGCCTAGCTGAACTTCTTACTTACCATCAAATCCCCATCACCGATGAGAGAAAAACGCTCGGCGTTCGCACCATCATGGTACGTCGAGCAAGAAAAACAGGACAAGTCCAGATAATCATCGTCACGAATCGCCAGCTAAATTTGAATCAACTAGTCAAAGACCTAGTCAAGGATTTTCCAGAAGTCGTCACAGTTGCAGTCAATACAAATACAGCAAAAACAAGTGAAATCTATGGTGAAAAGACGGAAATTATCTGGGGCCAAGAGAGTATTCAAGAAGGAGTACTTGACTATGAGTTTTCTCTCTCGCCCCGAGCTTTTTATCAGCTTAATCCTGAGCAGACAGAAATTCTCTATAGTGAAGCAGTTAAGGCTCTGGATGTCAGCGAAGAGGATCATCTGATTGATGCATATTGCGGTGTTGGGACAATCGGATTTGCCTTCGCAAATAAGGTCAAGAGTCTCAGAGGGATGGATATTATTCCAGAAGCCATAGAAGATGCTAAGCGAAATGCTAAAAAAATGGGATTTGACAATACCCATTACGAAGCGGGAACAGCAGAAGAGATTATTCCACGCTGGTATCAAGAAGGCTACCGAGCGGATGCCTTAATAGTTGACCCTCCTCGTACAGGCTTAGATGATAAGCTACTGGATACCATTCTGACCTATGTTCCAGACAAAATGGTCTATGTATCCTGCAATGTTTCGACCTTGGCACGAGATTTAGTTAAACTGGTAAAAGTCTATGATCTCCAGTATATCCAGTCAGTTGATATGTTTCCCCACACTGCACGGACAGAGGCGGTCGTGAAGTTGGTTAAGAGAAAAGCATAGAAGTTCTAGGACCTAAAAATTATAAACGAATCAAAACAAAAAAGGTATAATGGATAATTAACTAGCATAGGAAAATTATTATATAGCAGTGATAGAGTATAGAGGAGTATGTAAAATGTCAGTAGAAGAAAATCTAAATAAATATGACTATTTAAAAGAAATTTGTAAATTCTCAGATTTAAGAAATGAAAATATAAGAAAATTGATAAAAGGGGTGTCAAGTGACGAGAAAAAATTGTGGGCAATGTTTGCGCGGAAAAAGAGAGACTTGGATAACGATAATTCAGATATGACACAAATTTGCATACAAGTTGGGAGTAGTAAAAACATATACTCCGAGTTAAGAGGGATATTAAGGTGTATGATTTCTGAACCAAAAAAAGAAAAAGTTTCTACAGAATTTTCCGTTGAAGCATATATATTCAATACATTCATGGATAAAGACAGTGTCAAATACAGATCTATTTATGAAAAATTCGAAGATTTTATTATTTATGAAATTATTGTTGAAAAATACTTAGCTAATATAGATTATGAAAACTATGATAAGATTAATTATTCGGAAGTGAAATTTGCTCTTGAACATCGTGCTTATTTATGGAATCCAGCCCCACCAACATATGGAAATAAAGAACAAGAAATACTCTCAAATTTTAAAACAAGAAAAGAGAACAATTAGATAGAAATTAAAAATTTTGTTGTAGAATGTAAAAAAAGATCTTGACAAAGTAGGAAAAGTAGGTATAATAGAAAGAGTTGAAAA
>NZ_JAQFBD010000006.1:0-48055 GCF_027691175.1 Streptococcus halitosis | reverse complement strand
TTTCAACTCTTTCTATTATACCTACTTTTCCTACTTTGTCAAGATCTTTTTTCCTCTTTACCGAAATTCTGAAAAGATAAGGGAAAGTTCTCTCAGGAGAGCTTTACGTCCTCTAAAGACTTCTCCTCCCATGAGACGGTCTATTAACTCTTGTTTTTCCATACTCTGCTTTGATTTGTAATTCTTTAGAAGTTCGTGAAAGAGATAATAATCGTCTAGCCTGAGTCCTTTTTCTCCTAGGCGATGACTAATCTCACTCACCTCTTCATAGGGTTCTTTGTCAAAACGTCGCTTGTGGCTTTCCTGTTTACGGATGTAATCTAGAATACGATTTCTAAATTTTGTTTTAAAGCAGACATAAAGTCGATGGCGCTCGCCCTCTAATAACTCTGGATTACGGCTCACCAGCTCATACAGGCATAACATGCCTTCCTGATCCCAGTCCTCTTTCTCCCACAGATGCAAATGATAATCTTTGCGACACTTATGGACGATTCCCTTACTTTCTTCATATAAGTCTTTTAGATTCATAGACCTCTCCTTTCTGCATTTAGTTTAGCAAAATGCGTGAACCCCTGGGTCTACTTCCTCTATTCTATACTTCTTCCTCCCTCAACGGCACATAAAAAGAGAGGTTAAGCCTCTCTGGGGTTATAATTCTGCAATTTGGTTGAGATTCACTTCTGCAATCGTATCATTACCAAACATAGAGATAATCATCTTCACTTTGTTGTTATCAATTTCAGTAATTTTCCCTGTGTAGTCTGCAAAAGCGCCATCAATAATGCGGACTGTCTGTCCAACTTCAACGTCAATATCGAACTCTTGAACAGTTTGTCCCATTGAAACCAAGATATCACGGATTTCTTGTTCCAATAGTGGAGTTGGTTTTGATCTGTTCCCGTGTGAGCCGACGAATCCTGTTACGTTCGGTGTGTTTCGAACGACGAACCATGCTTCATCTGTCATGACCATTTCTACAAGGACATAACCTGGAAAGCGATTCTCTTCAACTTCCTTTTTCTTTCCATTTTTCTCAACTTGCACGGTTTGTGTTGGAATCTCAACGCGTAGAATATTATCCAACATGTTATACGTTTGCGCACGTTGCAATAGATTTTCTTTTACCTTATTTTCATAGCCAGAATAAGTTTGTAGAACAAACCATCCTTTGTCAAAACTATCCATGATATTTCCTTTCATAATAGAAGAAATTAGCAGAAGCTCTCTGCCTTTCTTCTAAAAAATGTTAATAAATCGAATCAAACCTGAAACAATCAACTGGTCAAAAATGTAAATGATGACCACAAAGAAGGCTGTGTATTCCATAATAGAGCGAAAATCTCTCCAGCTTTCCTTGCGAGTTGGCCACGTTGTTTCTTTAAGAAGTTTAAAAATATCCTTAATGAAGCCCATCGTTCTCTCCTATCTCGTTTCTCTATGTGTCGTATATTTCCCACAATGTTTACAAAATTTATTTACTTCTAGTCGTGTTGGCTTGGGGTTCCCACTAATTTTGATTGAGTAATTCCTTGAACCACAAACTGCACAAGCTAGGCTTGCTTTTTTTAGTGCCATAACGCCTCCATCTTATCTATTATAACAAGAAACCTAGGCTTTGACAAGCCTCTTAACGAAATAGATTAAAGATTGAGTCCCATATTGTCTGGGCTTTTTCTTTTATTTTAGCTTCTGAAATCGCACGTCCTGCTTCATCTACAAGATTTTGTGCACGACTACGAATATCTCCTATCGGGTCCTCAGACTGGTTTGTCTCATTTTCAACAACTTGCTTTTTCGTATTTTCTGGTTCAATACCATTTTGTTTATAAGCATTCTCAACTGTAAAAGTGCTACCTGGAGTGTATGGCAAAATGGTATTAGCCATACTTCTAAAGACATGGGCTGCTCCATTTGAGGTCGAACCTGCTAGATAATGGTTCTCATCCGTCGTCGGGAAGCCGAGCCAGTGGGTAATTACCACATCTGGAGTATAACCAATCACCCACTGGTCACTAGTATATACTGAATTAAAAGCAGCCTCAGTAGTACCCGTCTTTCCAGCCATAACATAATCTGTTGGCGACGAACTAATTCCTGTACCATTGGTAAATGTTCCTAGCATCATACTGGTCATTTTATCAGCTACAGACTTATCAATCACTCGTTTTTGGGAGTTTTTATGGCTCTTGATGACCTGACCACTGGCATTTTCAATACGAGTGATAAAATGCGCTTCAGGCATCAAACCTTCATTAGCAAAGGTTGCATAGGCTTGCGCCATCTGGAGAGGATTCGTCTCTACGCCTCCACCGAGAGCGACTCCAAGAACTCGATCAACATTTTCCATATTCAGGCCAAATCTCTCCCCAGCGTCAAAAGCTTTGTCAATACCTAATGCATTTACAGTCGCAACTGCCGGTAAATTGAGTGATTCAGCCAAAGCCTGATACATAGGTACTTCAGGAGAAGTCTTAATCCCTGCATAATTGTCCACTTGATAACTATCATACTGCATCGTATGATTATCCAATTGCTTGTTTAAGGCCCATCCTGCTTCTACCGCAGGCGTATAAACCACTAAAGGTTTGATAGTTGAACCTGGGCTACGCTTAGACTGAGTGGCATAGTTGAAATTGCGGAAGCCTGGTTTGTCATCGCCAGCTACGCTACCAACAACGCTACGCACCCCACCTGTTTTAGGCTCTAAAGCAACACTACCTGATTCAGCATGTGTTCCGTCTTCTGCCTTTGGAAATAGTGAGGTATTTTCGTAAACAACCTGCATGTTGGCTTGGTAGTTTTGGTCAAGTTCTGTATAGATTCGATAGCCGTTGTTGACAATTTCCTCTTCTGTGAGATTGTACTTGGAAACTGCTTCGTTGACAACTGCATCAAAATAAGACGGGTAACGATAATCCGAAATCTTCCCTTCATACTTATCTTGCAGTTGAGAAGCCATATCTGCTCCAGCTGCTTCGGTCTCTTGATTTTTATCAATATAACCCGCTGCAACCATATTTTGCAAAACAGTATCCCTACGGTTGGTTGAAGTTTCAACAGAATTTAATGGATTATACAATTCTGGCCCCTTGAGCATCCCTGCTAGAGTTGCCGCCTGATCAAGCGTTAGTTGTGAAGCCGATACACCGAAATATTTCTTACTTGCATCTTCAACACCCCACACCCCATTTCCAAAATAGGCGTTATTGAGGTACATAGTAAGGATTTGCTCCTTACTGTATTTCTTGGTCAACTCTAAGGCAAGGAAAAACTCCTTGGCCTTCCGTTCAACGGTTTGATCCTGAGACAGATAGGCATTTTTTGCCAACTGTTGAGTGATGGTGGACCCCCCTCCAGAACGACCCGCTGTAAGGATGGCTAGAAAGAAACGACCGTAGTTAATCCCATCATTTTTATAAAAGGAACGGTCCTCTGTCGCGACGACAGCATTTTGCAAGTCTTTACTGATGTCTGTCAGTTCAACATAGGTCCCCTTTTGACCGGACAGGGCCCCCGCCTCTTTTTCTTCGCGGTCAAAAATCAGAGTTCGCGTTTTCAAGGCATTTTGCAAATCATTGACATTGGTAGACTTGGCTATCGCAAATAGGTAGGTTCCCACAAGCAAGCCAGCGCTTAACCCTAAAATGATGACGATTTTTGTCAGATGATAACGACGCCAAAATTTCCGAATTGGCCCTACTTGTGACATTTTTTTTCTATCGCTCCGAGAACGACGCATGCTAGTAGAATCAGACTCCGCCGATTCATTCGTTTCTTTTTTAAAGAGAGAAAGAAACTTCTCAAATAATTTATCTAATTTCATGCGTTTATTTTATCATCTTCACCATGGGAACTCAAGAATTTAGCTACTCCCTATCCAAATAGGACTTTTTTTGTTACAATATCTGTATGCAATTCACATTTACATTACCCGAATCCCTGCCTCAAATGACGGTCAAACAATTTCTAGAGGAACAACTCCTCATCCCTAGAAAAATCCGTCATTTTTTGAGAACCAAGAAGAACATCTTAATTAACCACGAAGAAGTTCACTGGAACGAGATGGTGAAGCCAGGGGATATTTGCCAATTGACTTTTGACGAGGAAGATTATCCCAAAAAGGAAATACTTTTGGGAAATCCAGACCTCGTTCAAGAGGTTTATCAAGACCAACATCTCATTATCGTCAACAAGCCAGAAGGAATGAAAACGCATGGGAATCAACCCAAGGAGATCGCCCTTCTCAACCATGTCTCTGCCTACGTTGGGCAAACTTGCTATGTCGTTCATCGTCTAGATATGGAAACCAGCGGGCTAGTGCTTTTTGCTAAGAACCCTTTTATCCTGCCCATCCTCAATCGCTTGTTGGAGAAAAAAGACATCGCTCGCGAGTACTGGGCACTCGTAGAAGGACGAGTAGAGAGTAAAGAACTTATCTTTCAAGATAAAATTGGCCGTGATCGACATGATCGCAGAAAACGAGTAGTAGATCCCAAAAATGGGCAATATGCTGAAACGCATATCAGTCGATTAAAGCAATTCCCAAACAAAACAGCTCTTGTCCGTTGCAAGCTAAAGACCGGTCGAACGCATCAGATTCGTGTTCACCTCTCTCATCACAAGCATCCTATCTTGGGCGACCCTCTCTATAATAGTAAATCAAAAGCAAGCCGGCTTATGCTTCACGCCTTTCGCCTTTCTTTTACCCATCCACTCACCTTAGAAAAATTGAGTTTCACTGTTCTATCGGATACTTTTGAAAAAGAATTAAAAAAGAATGGATGACATTATCATCTATTCTTTTATCTATACAAAAAAGCAAGGCCAGAAAGCCTTGCTTTTTTATCGACTCAAGAATTATTTAGCGATTTTTGCAAAGTATTCAAGAGTACGAACAAGTTGTGAAGTGTAAGACATTTCGTTGTCATACCATGAAACAACTTTAACCAATTGTTTACCGTCAACGTCAAGAACTTTAGTTTGAGTTGCGTCAAACAATGAACCGAATGACATACCTACGATATCAGAAGATACGATTGGATCTTCAGTGTAACCGTATGATTCGTTAGAAGCTGCTTTCATAGCTGCGTTTACTTCATCAACAGTAACGTTCTTATCAAGAACTGCTACCAATTCAGTTACAGAACCTGTTGGAACAGGAACACGTTGAGCAGCTCCGTCCAATTTACCGTTCAATTCAGGGATAACCAAACCGATTGCTTTAGCAGCACCAGTTGAGTTAGGAACGATGTTAGCTGCAGCAGCACGAGCACGGCGAAGGTCACCTTTACGGTGTGGTCCATCAAGAACCATTTGGTCACCAGTGTAACCGTGGATAGTAGTCATCAAACCTTCAACGATACCGAAGTTGTCATGAAGAGCTTTAGCCATTGGAGCCAAACAGTTTGTAGTACATGAAGCACCTGAGATAACTGTTTCAGTACCATCAAGAATATCATGGTTAGTGTTAAATACAACTGTTTTAACATCTGATCCACCAGGAGCAGTGATAACAACTTTCTTAGCACCACCAGCGTGCAAGTGTTTTTCAGCAGCTGCTTTAGTAGCAAAGAAACCAGTTGCTTCAAGAACGATTTCTACACCGTCGTTAGCCCAGTCGATTTGTTCTGGATCACGTTCAGCAGAAACTTTAACGAATTTACCGTTAACTTCAAATCCGCCTTCTTTAACTTCTACAGTACCGTCGAAACGACCTTGAGTTGTATCGTATTTCAACAAGTGTGCAAGCATCACTGGATCTGTAAGGTCGTTGATGCGAGTAACTTCAACACCTTCTACGTTTTGGATACGGCGGAAAGCAAGACGACCGATACGTCCGAAACCGTTAATACCAACTTTAACTACCATTAGTGATTTCCTCCTTATGAAAATCATGAAAATTTTATTGTGAAAAGAGTAACTTGAATCACTACAAATCACCTTTCAACACACCTATTATATAACTATTTGAGTTTAATTGCAAGTATGGGCGTCGATTTTCTCTGTCAGTTTCTTTTTGATAAACTTCTTTCCCTACTCATAGCGTAAGGATTCCACTGGATCCATTTTACTAATCTTACGTGCTGGGAAGTAGGCTGAAATATAGCCAAGAAACAAAGCAAAAATAAGAGTTCCTGAAACGGAGAGAAGATTTAATTCAAAAACTTTAGAGATAGACGGATAGAAATGGTGGACAATAATATTCGCTAGGCTTCCTAGCCCTTGTGCAATGATAAAGGCTATTAGCAAGGCGATCCCTACAATCCAAAGAGCTTCGTAGATAAAGATTCCTTTCACATCTCTATTTTGATAGCCAACCGCCTTCATGACACCAATTTCCTTAGAACGTTGCATGATATTGATGTAAATAATGATCCCTATCATAACTGCTGCCACCACAATCGCTTGTGAAGAAAGCACAATCAGTAATCCCTGAATGACACGAATAAAGGTAATCACAATATCAAGAACGGCCTGTTGAGAAAGAACTGTATACTTCTTATTTTTCTGCAATTCTTCTATTACTGTTTTCGTACGAGAAGGATCTTTAAGTTCCAGAATAAAATAGGATACAGCCTTTGTAAATTCAGCTTCTTTTAAAATAGTTTCCATCTGGTTGGAAGCCATGAAACTATTGCTATCCTCTGCATCATCTTCGTCATTGATGACACGCACAATATGAGTTTGAAAACCTGCCAACTTGCTACCTTCAGCAGCATTTTCTACAATGGTTGCTGAAACTGGCTTGCCAATAACATCACTAGCTGTCAGATTTTCCCCTGTTTGTTCATTCCAATTTTTGAGCAAACTCATCGGAATCGTCAATCCCTGCTCGTTAACATCCGTATAAAGAGTGCCTGCTAACACTTTTTCTTTTTCATTGCTACTAACAGAAATACTTGTATCTTCATACAAACTCACGACTTGAGCATAAGAAGGCATAGATTGGCTAAATTCTACTTCGTGTCCGTCTATGCTAATCTTTGACATGGTCATGCCAAAAGGACTTTCTAGATATTTAATATTTTCTTTCCCAATCGTATCCACGATATAGTTCTTATCATCTTGGTTCAAAAAACCTCTGCCAGCAACACTAGAATTCAGCGCAATCTGAACTTGGGAAGGGAGCTTCCCCCCGTTGGTATTCTCATCAATCATCGAAATCAAGGCATTTCCTAGCCCAAACGAAACCAATACACCTACAAAACCAATCGAGGTCGCTACTGCAATCAGCAAGTTACGCCACTTTCTTTCCAAAAAGTTACTTAAAGAAAGTTTGAATTTGTTTTTAAAGGACAATCCTTTATTTTTTGACTTCTTCAACGACTTCACCATCCTTCATTTTGATAATCACATCTGCATATTCAGTAACCTCTGGGTTATGAGTAACAATCAGTACTGTTTTCCCAGCTTGGGCCAAATTTTTGAACACTTCTAAAACCATCTCTTGAGATTGAGAATCGAGCGATCCAGTTGGTTCATCAGCTACAATCATATCTGGTTGGTTTACCAGAGCACGCGCAATGGCTACACGTTGTTTTTGTCCACCAGAGAGCTGTTTAATATTCTTAGCCATAAAAGGCTCCATCCCTAAATTATGAAGTTGTTCTTGGGCTATTCTTGTCATTTCTTTATCCGATAAATCTTTGACATAGAGAGGCAACTTAACATTATCCAAAACAGATTGATGGGGGATGAGATTGAAGTTTTGAAAGACAAACCCAATGTTGTCTTTGCGAAATTGCGTCAATTCAACCTCTGACAATTCCTTGAGAGACTCTCCTTTAAAGTCTAAAATTCCCTCGTACTCCCTATCTAAACCGCTGATAATATTTAATAGACTGGTTTTTCCACATCCTGACGGGCCATAAATCGCAGTGATTTTCCCTTCAGCAATTTGCAGGTTAATATTCCTTAGAGCCTGCTCTTTATTATTCCCATCCAAGGCGTAAAATTTTGAAATATTTTTAATGGATAAAATGGACATTACAATCTCCTTTAATCACTTGTGATATCGTGTACCGATACAAACTAAAATAAACAATGCTAATATAAATTAATCTAACAGAATCAGATTCAAAAAAATTCCTTCTTTTTTCGAATCCATTTTAACAAAAAAGCGACATTCCCCCAATGACAGAAATGTCACTCCTATAAACTCTTTAACGATATCTTTCTAGATCCTCAGCCCATTCATTGTCTAAACTAACGATTAACTGCTCATTACCAAACATCCTTGCCATCATTTTTGCTTCTTCATACTTTTGTTTGGCTGTTTCATAATCCATCTGAATATAATATTTCCACTCCACCATCAAGACAATTGGTTGTTTTTGAAAATCTCGTGTTTTCTGTCCTATTTTATTTAAGGTCTCAACTGCTCTCTTAAAATAATGAAACAGCCCCATAATTTCTATACAAGCTAAAGAAGCTAACAAGGAATCTCTAAGCAAGTCCAAACAATCGAACTCTATCTTATCAACCTGAGAAATTAGTTTGTCATGAAAACAAAGAATGGTTTCATGCTCAGATTCTTTTATCTCACCCACATTTAAACCATCCATTAACTGACAGTTGAAATACAGTCTCAATTTCAAAAAGTCCTCGGCTTTATATACATCTCTGGATAGTAAGTCTTGAAGACCGCCCTCAATCACACTACTTCCGTATAAGGAATTACTAGTCGCCCTCACCTCATCTATAGCTTGAAGACAATCCACTATCACTTTCTCATCACGTGGCAAATCATCATAAAAACATTCAAAAATCTCATCAAAATATTCTTCCTTTCGTTCCTGCAACTCTTTGTCTCCATAGTCAGGATGATGAAGAAGAAAGTATTTTAATTCTTGGTAACGCTTGGGTAATTCCTTATAGTCTGGCATCAGAATATAGGTTGGAATATCTAGCCTATTCGCTATATATTCTAGTGTTTTTATCGTAGGACGAAATTCTCCTTTCTCGATGCGGACCAACTGACGGACTGATAATTCCGACTCATCTCCACAAAAAACTGGACGACTAAGCCCTTTCTCCTCTCTAAGGCGTCTTACCTTTTCCCCTAAATCATTCATCTCTTACATTTCTCCCTCGGCTCGATACAAAAACTTTGATATTCAAATAACTATATGCGCTTATTATAACATTTTTCAAGAAAATGTACAAAAAAAGAGACAGGATCACTCCTGCCTCTAGGCTGATAAACAATTATTTGCGACGTCCTGGTCGTTCTGCATAACCATAGTAAGCATCTGCCATGATTTCTTCCATGTCAGCTACCATTGGCAAGCGTGGGTTTGCAGGTGAACATTGGTCTTCGTAAGCAAGTAAGGCAATTTCATGCAAGCTGTCTTTCCAAGCTTTTTCATCAATTCCAAAGCCTTTGAAGTTCATTGTGATTCCAACTGCTTCACCAAGATCGTAAACTGCTTTGGCATAAGCTTCAACCGCTTCTTCTGGTGTTGAGCAAGGAAGACCTAGCATACGAGCGATATCTTGGAATTTTTCATCAGCTTTCCAGTAATTGTACTTAGGCCATGTTGTAGTTTTAGATGGACGAGTTCCATTATAACGGATAACATAAGGAAGTAAAATAGCATTTGTACGTCCGTGAATGGTGTGGTGAACAGCACCAATCTTATGCGCCATTGAGTGACTCATTCCAAGGAAGGCATTTGCAAAGGCCATACCAGCCATTGTAGAGGCATTATGCATCTTTTCACGGGCTTCTGGGTCAGCTGTTTTTACAGATTTTTCCAAGTATTTGAAGACTAACTTGATGGTTTGAAGAGCAATACCATCTGTATAGTCATTGGCAAAGTTAGAAGTATAAGCTTCAGTTGCGTGTGTCAAGACATCCATACCTGTGTCAGCAGCAATAAATGCTGGAACAGATTCTACCAAAGCAGGGTCAACAATTGCAATGGTTGGTGTCAAAGCGTAGTCAGTGATTGGGTATTTCCGGTTGTTTGCCTTGTCAGAGATAACTGCAAACGGTGTTACTTCTGAACCTGTACCAGATGTTGTTGGAATACCGATATATTGTGCTTTCTTACCAAGTGATGGGAATTTGAAGGCACGTTTGCGGATATCCATGAATTTTTGAACGAGGTCACCGAAGTCAACGTCTGGCTGTTCATAGAACATCCACATACCTTTAGCTGCATCCATTGGTGAACCACCACCAAGGGCAATGATAGTGTCTGGTTCAAACGAACGCATTACTTCAACACCACGACGAACTGTTGTGATATCTGGATCTGGTTCAACATCTGAGAAGACTTGAATCGTGACTTTGTTTTTACGAAGATTCAATTGGTCAATCACACGTTGTACAAAACCGAGTTTTTCAATTGATTTATCGGTAACAATCATGACACGTTCGATACCTTCGCAAGTTTGAAGGTATTGGATAGAATTGCGTTCGAAGTAGATTTTTGAAGGAACTTTAAACCATTGCATATTATTTCTACGTTTTCCTACTTTCTTGATGTTAAGAAGGTTGATAGCGGATACGTTATCACCAACTGAGTTGTGTCCATATGAACCACATCCAAGTGTTAATGATGGAATGAAGGCGTTGTATACATCACCGATACCACCAAAGGTAGATGGAGAGTTCCAGATAATACGCATTGCCTTTATTTCCGTACCGAAACGTTTTGCAAGAGCTTCGTCTTTTGTATGGATAGCAGCTGAGTGTCCTAGACCATTAAATTCAACCATTTGACGAGCTTTTTTAAGTCCATCTTCAGTATCTTCAGCTTTCAAAACTGCAATAACAGGTGATAATTTTTCACGAGTCAATGGTTCTTTAATTCCAACTTCTGCACATTCAGCAGCCAAGATATTTGTACCTTCTGGTACTTTGAATCCTGCTTGCTCAGCAATCCATGTAGCTGGTTTACCAACAATATTTGGGTTCAATTTTGCACCAGCGCAGTTCTTGCTGTTAGCTTTTGCACCAAAACAGAATTCTTCCAAAAGCGCTTTTTCTTTCTTGTTTACAAAGTAAGTGTGGTATGATTTGAATTCTTCTACAAATTCGTCATATACTTCTTTATCAATGATAACCGCTTGTTCTGATGCACAGACCATCCCATTATCAAATGATTTAGACATCACAATGTCATGAGCAGCTTGACGAAGGTCAGCAGATTTTTCTACATAGGCGGGAACGTTTCCGGCACCTACCCCAAGAGCTGGTTTTCCACATGAGTATGCAGCTTTAACCATAGCATTCCCACCAGTTGCAAGAATAGTTGCAACACCTTCGTGGTTCATTAGCGCTCCAGTTGCTTCCAAAGATGGCTTTGTAATCCATTGAACACAGTTTTCAGGAGCACCAGCTGCAATGGCTGCATCGCGAACAATTTGTGCTGCGTGAGCTGATGATTCTTGAGCAGATGGGTGGAAGGCAAAAACGATTGGGTTACGTGTTTTCAAAGCAATCAAGGATTTGAAAATCGCTGTTGAAGTTGGGTTTGTTGTCGGAGTGACACCACAGATTACACCGACAGGCTCCGCAATCTTTGTCAAACCTGTAATTGGATCATCTTCAATAACTCCAACCGTTTTAACTCCACGCATATTGTTCACTACGTGTTCACAGGCAAATAGGTTTTTTGTTGCCTTGTCTTCAAATACCCCACGACCTGTTTCTTCAACTGCATGTTGTGCAAGGATACCGTGCGCGTCAAGTGCTGCAACAGACGCTTTTGCCACGATATAGTCAACTTGCTCTTGGTTCAACTTGCGCATTTCATCAAGCGCAACCAAGGCTTTTTTGACGAGACCATCGACATGCTTTTCAGCAGCAAGTTGTTTTTCCTCTGGTGTTACTGTTTTTTTATCAGCCATATTATCCTCCATAGCCTTTAAGGATGTTATCCTTTGTTAATTTTTTCACAAGTTTATTATAACTCTTTTTTTATGCTTTGTAAACAGTTTCATAAGTATTTCACAAAGAATTTTTCTAAGTTTGTGATTTTTTTCTCAATATAGCTATACAATAGAGTTTTGTCTGGACGATTGTGAAATTATGGAGAAAATTTTTTTATTTCACAAAGTTTTTCTAGTTGATAGTTAGTTATCGAATTTAATCACAGAAAGCGCTTTCTTTCTCGCTTTTAAAAATAGCCTCCTCATCTGGAGACTACTGTTTTTGTTGGAAAACGCCTTGTTTAAAGGTTCCTTCATAGACAACTTCTTGCTCTGTCGTCAACTTTCCTTGACCTTCAGCCTGGCCATTTACAAAATCACCTTCGTATTTCCAGCCATCTTTTGATTGGAACGTTCCTTTTCCATTAAAGGCTCCATTATTGAAATCACCTGTATATTGGTCCCCATTTTCAAAGGTCATGGTCCCCTGACCATTCATTTTCCCTCGTACCAGGGTACCATCATAAACAAGTGCACCACCATCAAGTGTCAGGACACCCTTTTTGGGTGTATTTAGTAGAAATACCGAAAGGGCACAGAGTGCAATTACGACTACTGCAATGAACTCTAGCCTAGGGCGAGTTAGGTAAACTCTATACTTTTCATAGATTTGTTTAAGCTTTTCCATTGTCACTCTCATTTTCTAATCGATCTAGCCAGCTTTTACAGCCACTTGTGATGCGAGCATAGGTTTCCTCAAAATCTCCTGTATACCAAGGATCTGGAACACTTTCAGATGCAAAAGGGTAGATCTTATGCTGCAATTCCTGAGGACACATTTGACGCAGATCGGAAACGTTTGAAGCATCCATCCCGATAATGTAATCAAATGACTCAAAATCTTCTCTACGAACCTGGAGTGATGTTTTGTCTTTGTCATAAGGAATCTGATATTGCTGGAAAATCCCTTGCGTTCCCTTATGAATCGGATTGCCATGTTCCCAAGACGAAGTCGCACGACTCTCAATCTGGTAATCGCTCGTCATGGATTTCATCACAAACTCTGCCATGGGGCTACGGCAGATGTTTCCTAAGCAAACAAATACTATTTTTCTCATCCCTTTTCCTCTCACTTCATAGAAAAACGGGAGTGACAGGTCCCGTTTTATTCTTCGATTGCTCCGCTTTCGTCAACAACTGTTCCTTCTGGTGTCACAGCCTCTTTGAGCGGCAAAACGGTTTTGATAGCAGCTAATTCAAAAGTCAAATAAACGCCATCTACATCAAGTACGATTGTTCTCTTCTCAGTGTCTACTTCATCCACTGTTCCGTAAAGGCCACCAATTGTAATAACTTCATAGCCTTTTTGAAGCTTGTTCAAGCTTTCCATACGTTTTTGCGCTTGTTTCTTTTGAGAACGTTGCATAAAGAACATCAAGGCCATCATACCTACAAGCATGATTAAAAAAGTAATATTTGGATTCATTGTTTTCTCCTTTGTCTTTTACATAGGACTACTATATCAAATTTCAGCTACTTTTACAAGGTTGTGCCTTACTTTTATGGTTATAAAAAATCAGAGTTTTCACTCTGATTTCTACGATTACTTCAAGTTTTGAACGACTTTGACTAGATTTTCTACCGTAAATCCGTACTCTGCTAATACTTTTGGTGCTGGGGCAGATGCTCCAAAAGTATCAATACCGAGAACGGCACCATCAAGGCCAACATATTTGTACCAGTTTTGGGTTGCACCCATTTCGACTGCAACACGGCGGCGAACTGCATTTGGAAGGATTTCTTCCTTGTATGCTGCGTCTTGTGCGTCAAAGACATCTGTAGATGGCATGCTGACTACACGGACTTTTTCGCCTTGGCTAGCCAATTCTTTGGCAGCTGCGACAGCAAGATTAACCTCTGAACCTGTCGCAATCAAGATCGTGTCAAAATCTACTGCATTTTCATAGACAACATAGGCACCTTTTGCAACTTTATCGAAGTCTGTTCCCTCTTCTACAGTCAAGTTTTGACGTGTCAAGACAAGGGCAGTTGGTGTTTTCTCACTTGTCACTGCAAGGTACCAAGCCGCTTGAGTTTCACGCGCATCTGCTGGGCGGAAAACATTGAGATTTGGCATGGCACGAAGACCTGCTAAGTGTTCAACTGGTTCGTGAGTTGGACCATCTTCACCAACTGCAATCGAATCGTGGGTAAAGACATAAGTCACAGGAAGTCCTTGCAAGGCTGACAAGCGGACAGCTGCTTTCACATAGTCAGAGAAGACGAAGAAAGTACCACCGTATACACGAAGTCCACCGTGAAGGGCCATCCCGTTCAAGATGGTTCCCATAGCAAATTCACGAACACCAAACTGAATGTTGCGGTTCAAGCGATTGGCATCGTCTTGAAGTCCGTCAGTCTTGATATAAGTCATGTTTGAGTGAGCGAGGTCAGCTGATCCACCCAAGAAAGTTGGCAACTTAGCTGCTACAACGTTTAAGGCATCTTGGCTTGAATTACGAGTTGCTTGAGAGAAGCCATTTTCTAAAGCTGGGAAGTCTGCTGGAGTCACTTCAACTGGATCACGTCCGTCGATAATAGCTTCTACTTCTGCAGCCAGTTCTGGATGCGCTTCTTTATAGTCAGCGACTAGTTTTGTCCATGCTTCATAGGCTGATACACCACGGTCTGCAACATTTTCCTTGAAATCAGCATATACTTCAGCTGGGATTTCAAATGGTTCATAGTCCCAACCGAGCGCTTGGCGAGTTGCTGCAGTTTCATCTGCACCAAGAGGAGCACCGTGTACGGCATTAGTTCCTTGTTTATTTGGAGAGCCATATCCAATCACAGTCTTCACTTCAATCAAAGATGGTTTGCCTGAAGCTTTAGCTGCTTCGATAGCCGCATGGATTGCTTCCAAGTCTGTTCCATCTTCAACCAAGGCTGTATGCCAACCATAGGCATTGTAACGGTCACGAACACTTTCTGTAAAGGAATCCTTTGTCTCACCATCCAAGTTGATGTCATTTGAATCATAAAGAACCACCAACTTGTCGAGTTTTTGCAAGCCTGCGTATGAAGCTGCCTCACTGGAGACACCTTCCATCAAGTCTCCGTCTCCACAGATCACATAAGTATAGTGGTCAAAGATATTGAAGCCTTCACGGTTATACTTGGCTGCAAGGAAACGTTCTGCTTGGGCAAAACCAGTAGCAGTAGAGATCCCTTGTCCTAGAGGACCAGTTGTAGCGTCAACCCCTGCTGTATGACCAAATTCTGGGTGACCAGGTGTTTTAGAACCCCATTGGCGGAAACTCTTGATTTCATCCATGCTAACATCTTCAAAACCAGAAAGGTGAAGAAGGGCATAGAGAAGCATAGATCCGTGTCCTGCTGAAAGAATAAAGCGGTCGCGGTTGATCCAGTTTGGTTGGGCTGGATTGATACGAAGTTGTTTTGTAAAGAGGCTATAGGCCATTGGAGCAGCCCCCATAACCACCCCTGGGTGACCTGAGTTTGCTTTGTTGATGGCGTCAATACCTAGAAAACGAATTGCATTAACAGATAGATTTGACATAGAATTTCCTTTCTCTTTGAGGTGATTAATGAATCACACATCCTATTTTACTATTATATGAAAAAATGCATGGAATAGCAATAAAACAATTTGTGTTCATCTAACCCGTTTGATTTGTCTATTCCCTCGTCACTTCATAGTACGGAAGCAAGCGAGTATAAGCGTCTTCTAGCTTCTCCAATATCGCTTCTACTGACTGATTTTCAATGAGGGAAACATCTGACTTGACTAAGACTTTTCGGGCTTTCTGACTTCTCACCTTCTCGCGTAAAGTACGACGGTTCTCCTCAGTAGCCTCCATCTTATGACTTTCCCCATTTGAGTAGACTAGATAATAAATTCCTTCTACCACTGGAATTTCTAAAACCTTGGCTTGCTTGCCTAAGGTCTGTTCGTCTTTCTTACGCTCGATGAAACTGACCTCTAAAGAAATCCCAAAGTCAGCAGGTGTTCCATACAAACGAAGAGCCATCATAGGTTCTGTCACTTGTCCGTCTCTCTGAAGATAGGCCCAGAAATGCGGTCGCAAACGCTGCGCTTGGTTCATCCACTGGCTAGTCTGTTGCAGTTTCCATTCTGGATGACTAGCTTGAAAGGTTTTGGCCAGTTCTGTAAAAGACTTCCGAGCCCCTTGACCTTTTTGCCGCAAATCCAACATCTTTTCTCTTTCATCACCAGCTTTATCAGGATTACGATACTGGACCCCTGCAAATGATAGGTATTCTCTAACTGCTTTCAGCATATCTGAATCTTTCCTTTCCTAGCAAAAAATCAGGACGAACCTGATTTTGCTTTGCTTATTCTGCATCTACGACAACATAGCGATTTGGCTCGTCACCTTCAGAGTAACTCGTCACGCCATCCATGCGTGAAATAATGCGATGGATAATCTTGCGTTCGCTATTTGACATTGGATCAGTTTGTTGGCTACGCCCTTCTTCTAAAACGCGAGTCGCCAATTTTTGAGCGTAGGTTTGCAAGACTTCTGCACGGTGTTCAACGTAATCATTGACATTGATTGTGATGTAGAAGGTTCTTGAATAGCGATTATAAAGGTAATTTTGCGCTAATAGTTGAAGAGCTTTCAAGACTTTTCCGTGGTAGCCGATAATACGACCTGGTTCGTTAGTGTCAATTTGAAGATTGATGGTACGGCGATTGTAGTCACTTGAAATCGTCCCTTCAACATCCATATCATCTACAATGGTTTGAACGTAGCTAGCTACTTCAGTTGCCACTTGTTCGATATCATAACTTGGCTCTACTTTTAAGCCCAAGTCTTCCAACGATTGGCTTGCTGCTTCCTGCGTTTCAGTTTCTTTTTCCGGAGCAGATTCCACTTCCTCAATAACATCTTCTGCTTGAAGTTCATTTAAAATTGAAATATGACCTGTTTCTTCCAAAATCGTGCTGGCATGCTTTTCATTTTTCAAGATTTCAGCCTTGACCTCTTCAGAAACACCTTGACCTTCTTCTTCAATCTTTTTGATGGCTTCCACTACATGCCCCAAATCAACAGTTGCTTCACTTACTGTTTTCACGGGTTCATTTTTTTCATTAACTTCTTTTGGAACACCCTTGACGGCCTGCTGATTGGCTTTGATCACTGTCGTTTCACTAATCGCTTCGATATCAACTTGAGCTGGCTTCTTACCAAACAAGCCTAAGAATCCTTTTTTCTCTTTCGAAACAACCTTGATGTGGGCCTTCATTCTTGGAATGTCTAATTCTTTCAATCCTTTTTGGATTGCTTCTTCAACCGTTGAACCTGTAAATAATACCATTACAAGATTCCTCCTTATTTTTTCTTCTTCTGTGCTTTTTTCAAAGCTCTTCTCTTCTTGCCTTCTAAATTTTTTTCTGCTTGCGCCACTGCTTCTCTTTCAGCAATAATCTTGAAAGGATTGTTCAAGAAATAGGTTTGCAGAACTTGGTAAGCATTGGATACAGCCCAGTACAAGGCTACACCACTTGGGGCGGAGATGGCAAAAACAAAGATCAATACAGGCATACCATACATCATCCCTGTCGTAGCTCCACTTTTTTCAGATAAAGCTTTATTCGATAACCAGCTACTCAAGAAGGTAAAGACTGCCGCCAAAATCGGAAGGACAAAACTTGTATCTACTCCTCCCAAATTAATCCATAAAAAGTGACCTGTTTTCAAAAAGTCTACTCGACTCAAGGCTTGAAAGAGCGCCAAGAGAACCGGCATTTGTATTAAAATCGGCCAGAGAGAGGAGGAATGTTTGATTCCTAACTCTTTATAAACCTTACGCATCTCCTGGTCTAGCTTGGTTCTACTCTCCATATCACGACCCGGGTATTGCTCTCGCAAAGCCTTGATGCGTGGCTGAGCCTCTTGCATTTTTCTAGAGGCAACCATCTGTGTCTGAAAGACTGGTAATAGAATCGTCCGGATCAAGATCGTAAAGAGGATAATCCCCACTCCGATACTAATGTCAAAGGACAAAAAGCGGATAATTTCAGCAAAAAAATAGACGAATTTACTCCAAAAGTCTGTCGAATCTGCTGTTATATCGCTAGCTGTACCATTTGTTGCACAGGCTGTCATGATAAACAAGGACAAGCTCAACAAACTAGTCAACTGTAGTTTCTTTTTCACTCCCATTTCCTTCCTGGTAAATCTTTGATAACTTTAATACGTGGAGTAGATTTTTCTCCATCTCTGCATAATCCAAGGTCTCCACCCCTTTTCGGGCAATCACGACAAAATCGACATGCTCTACTAAACTCCCTTTTACACTTTGTAGAATGTGTCGGATTCGTCTCTTGATTTGATTTCTGGTAACTGCATTCCCCAGCTTTTTGCTGACGGACAGTCCTACTCGAAAATGGTTTTGCTGGTTTTCCAATTGGTAGACAACAAATTTTCGATTGGCAAAACTTGTTCCGTCCTTGAAAATCGCCTTAAAATCTTTCTCTCTTTTTACACGAAAGCTTTTCTTCAAAACTCAACTCCATCTATTAAATTACTACTATTATACCATATTTTTTGAAAAAGCCAATAACAGCAAGGTTTTAGACATTTTCTGCATAAAAAAAGCTGGAAAATCTCTTCCCCAACTTCTTTCTACAATCAAATTTTATGTGCATTTACTTATTTTTTCAAGCGTTCAACATCACGTGCAATCACCAATTCTTCATCTGTTGGAATAACCAAGACACGAATTTTCGCTGCGTCTGTTGAGATATCTCCCGTTACACCAAAGACGTTCTTTTCTGGATCCACATCACAACCAAACCAAGAGATACCTGAGATGACATCTTCACGTACGTTTGCAGCATTTTCACCGATACCTGCTGTGAAGATAATCGCATCTGCTCCATTTAGGACTGCAAGATATTGGCCGATATGTTTTTGGATACGATCAACATACATTTCATAAGCCAAAGTTGCATCATGGTCTCCTGCTTCCATGGCAGCAATCACATCACGCATATCGCTTGACTGACCAGAAACTCCCATGAGCCCTGATTCACGATTGAGAACGCGACTAATATCTTCTGGGGTATTGAAATCCTCTGTATATTGCATGAGATAAGGGATGATAGCAGGGTCAATATCCCCTGTACGAGTTCCCATCATCACACCGCCGAGTGGTGTGAATCCCATAGAAGTATCCACAGACTTCCCACCCTTAACAGCTGTGATAGAAGCCCCGTTACCAATATGGCAGGTAATCAATTTCAAATCTTCTAGAGGACGACCCAAAAGTTTCGCTGCTTCTCCTGCGACAAACTGGTGGCTTGTACCATGAGCACCGTATTTACGAACCTTGTTTTCTGTGTAGTATTTAGTTGGTAGAGGATAGCGATAAGCCTTCTCTGGCATGGTTGTGTGGAATGAAGTATCAAATACAACAACACTGGTAATATCTGGAAGTAATTCCTTAAATGCACGAATTCCAGCTGCGTTAGCCGGATTGTGAAGAGGAGCCAAGAGTCCCAATTCCTCAACTTTTTCTAACACATCTCCCTCAACAACTGTTGATTCTTTGAAATATTCACCACCTGCAACGACGCGGTGTCCGACACCTGTAATCTCATCGTACCCTTTGATAATGTCAAAACGAATCAAGTCATCCAATAAAATTTTAACGGCTTGTGTGTGATCTTCAATATCAAGAATTTGTTGCTCCGAACGACCGTTAAATTTTACTGTTGAAATTGAGTCTTTCAATCCAATACGTTCAATCAAGCCTTTAGCCAAAACTTTTTCCTCAGGCATTTGATAAAGTTGCCATTTCAAGCTTGAGCTTCCTGCATTGATTGCAATTGTTTTTGTCATAAGATGATACCTCTTTTTAAGCGTTTTCATCTATTATAACAAAATCTCTTTTATATTTCAGTACCTTTGCTCCAATTTTGAAAATTTTCTTTAAAGGTCAACAAAACTGACGGATCTTGCAAGCTAGTAAGAGGGTAAACAAAGGGTTCTATTTCCTTATCTCTTTTCTTCTGTAAGACAAAAATACTTTTAGCTTGGCTTGCAGTTGAGAAAATATCCTCCGGCAGAGCGATGATAGCAGCCAGACTCACTTCGTCTTTGAGCCACCCTTTTAATAAGTCACTTTGAGGACTGGTCAATAAATCACTCGGAGCTAGAAAAATAGCATAGCCATCTGACTTAAGGTACTTGAGGCCTTGTTCCATCAGCAAATGATGGGCATAGGTATGCTCTTGACTAGAAGACACTTGATAGCGCGAAGCGATGGCATCGTCTGGGTAATAGCCAACAGGCAAGTCACTGATGACCACGTCGCTTTCTTTAAGCATTTGCGGACGAACGGCGTCTCCTTGAACAAAACCAGCCTGCAAACCAATCACATCTGCCATGCTAGCTGCCAAATCAATCAGCAAGTCATCCACTTCAATTCCCAAATAGTCCACCTTTTTATCAAGCGAGGTCAAGAAAGTAGCGCCTAGAATTCCCATCCCAGAACCCATTTCGAGAATAGTAATTTCCTCCTCTTTAAGCAATTCTTCCACAATAAACACCAAAAGTAAAGCAATGGCATCTGGTGTAAACTGGTGATTGGCCTGTAGGGGCTCTGTCTGCCCAGCCTTCATCAAGAGAAACTGGTAAGTCTTGAGCCATTCTTCTTTGCGAAGCGCTAAACGCTTAAGGGACTGATTGTTCTCCTTGACCTGATTTAGCTCAGTTTCACCATCCAGATAAATGCTGTTTTGCTCCACCAGGGCGTCATAAAAGTTGGTCGCCAAATCACTTTGGATGACTTGGACATTCTCTAGTAAATAGGTATAAGCTTGTTCAATTTTTTCAAAATCCATATTCCTATCTTATCAAATTTCCCTTCTTTTTTCCATCCTTATAGAAAAATCACTCCCTGACTAGGCGAGTGATTTTTGGGCTACTGTAAAAAAGAGTTCTGAGTAATTTCCTTGAAACAGGTCTTCAGCACTGTAAAGAATCTGACTATCAATGCTCGAAAAACCAAACTGGGCGAGCTTATTTTCCAGTTCAGTCAGCTCAAAGCCGTGGTGGTTGGTATCTGTCTTGACAAAATCAGCGATGAGGACTTGTCCATTCTCCCTAAGATGATGGTGAAACATAGCAAGAGTCGCATCTAGATCAGGCATATGATGAAGAACTCGACTGAGAACAATCAGGTCAAATTGCTGCTCCAAGGGATTTGCCAGTAGATCCTGCTCCAAGAGTTGAAGATTCCTGATTTCTTGGTCCTCTGCTTTCAAACGGGCTTGCCCAGCATTTTCTCCGAGATGTCTACAAGGGTAACCGACTGGGCTTGCTTAGCTAGAGGCAAGGCTAACAGACCCGTCCCACCACCAAAGTCCAGTATTGCCTTGTCTGATAGAAAATCAATCTGTTTTTCAATTGCTTGACAAACCAAGTTTGCAAGAAAGATATTTTTGGGCGAATCAAAGGTTTCTGCTTTGTGATTAAAATCGTGTTTCATGCTTTTAGTGTAACACAAAGAAGTTGAATTGCCTAGGAATTGGCTTTCTTTTCAGGCTTTTCTTCTGATTTTTTCTTCCCTGCTTGATTGCTTGAATCAGTCGCTACCTCTTCCTTTTTAGCTGTTTTCTTTTCTTGGATTTTCATCGGAGGAAAGAGAAATTCATAGTTGCCCTTATTCATACGAACACTTGTTGCAAAACCTGTTTTGGTATTTTGATAAGTAACTTTTCCTAAGTTAAAGACTCGTTCCCCACTTTCTTGCTCAGCCTTATCTTTGCTTCGTTTAGCCATGGCGAAAGCGACCAACTTCTCTTTGTTTAGGGCAAAGTCTTTGTGATGAGCTACTTGCCGATTCAAATAAAACTGTAACAAAAGGCTAAAAATGGCTGCCATGGTGACTGCATATAAAAGAACGCCTGCCTTAACTTTTTGTTTTTTCCACACGATAGATGAACTCTCTTTCTAAACCCTTTTGAAATTGGAAACGAAAGCGAACCAATTGATTTTCCTCTGTAATTTGAGCTGATTTGAGTCCATAAACCATAGGTTGGTAGCCCCTTCCGCTGGTATCCGTCTTTCGAAAATCATCCGATTTAGACTTCCCTATAGAGATATCCTTACCATCCTGTTTCATGTAGAGGCGATTGCCTTCCACCTTTTCAAACTGCGAACGCTCTAACTCTGCCTCCAGCTGGTCCACAAACAAGAGCCACTCCTTTTGCTCGCTTTGCTTCTGGTAACGAACTTCTGAAATGAGGAGCTGACTCATAGCTTGAAAAAGGAGCAAACCTCCGCTAATGACGATAAGGGCAATCAGCGATTCTAAAAGAGTGAAGGCTCTTACCTTACTGCTCTTTAAGATCGAGCAATTTCTCTGAACCATGGTAGACCTCCAATCCTTTTTCACTAGCAAATACCTGAATCTCAACTCCATTTATGTTTACCTGATTTTGCCCTGTTTGCAGAGCCATCTTCGCCACACGCAAGACTTCTTCCTTTTGCAAGATTTCTGCCTCTAACCGTCGATTTTGTTGGATTTGTCCCAAAAGAAGGGTCGCAATGCTGGCAAAGATAGCTAGAGCGACCAACGCTTCCAGTAAAATCACTGCCTTAATTTTTTGTTTCCTTAATGCGTTTAATTTTTCCATTTCCTAGATATAATTGATAGCGAATCGCTCCTTTGCTAGTCTGAAATTCAACCTTAGCCAGAGAGGAATTGCCCCCAGCTCGATCAAATATAATGCTTTGTCCTGATGGTCCCTGAATTCCTTTTGGAATTGTCAACTTTTGACTGCCATTGCTGATCGTCTGTCCATCTAAGTTTAGACTAGTCTTTTGCTGACTGGTAACACTGCGTTTTTGCGTTTCCCGATAGAGTTCTTCAAACTCCATAAAGAAAATCTGCTCCTCTACCGCCGCAAAACTGGACTGAACAGAACCAGACAAGCCCAAAGAAAGGATACTCACAAGTCCCAAAACCAAGAGACTTTCAAGCATAGTAAAGGCCTTAATCTGCAACAGTTTGACTTGTTTTTTGTTTTGCATGGTAGTCTTTATAAGCTTTAACTTGCTCAGCTGTGATACGACCGTCCGCTTGTAATTTGCTGAGGCTGGCATCATCATTTTTATCCAAACGATAAAGTTCTGCCTGGCTTTCCACGACCTTGACAACAGCAGCTTTTCCTTTGTCATCTACGGCATCCTTTTGCTTGGTCAAATTGGGCACAAAGAGCAAGAGAAGAACGCTGATGATAAGTAAAACCACTAACATTTCTACCAAAGTGAAAGCTTTAACCTTGGCTTTTTTTAAATTTGTCATGAGTTTTTTCATTTTAAAAATTTACCTCCATATTTTGATACATGGGCATGAGCATTGCCGCATAGAGTAAAACGATAATCAGGGCCACAAAGATAAAAACCAGTGGCTGTACCAGATTCATGGTACGATTAACTCGGGTAAAAAAAGCTTCCCAAGTTTTTTCAGCATAGATTTCCAACTCACTCCCCAGCTTGGACTTGACTTCCCCATACTCGATGATGAGACTCAACTCCTTCTTAAAGAAAGGATAGGTCACTATGGTTTGAGAAAATTCACGGCCATTTTGCAGGGCTTGAGCTAGATCTTGACCGATTTCTTTAAAGAGCTGAGAACCTTGTTCCTGCATGATCTGAAAAATCTGCGTCAGCTCCATTCCCTGTGAAATCATATTGCCCCATTCACGCGCATAATAGGCTGTCAGATAAGTCTGGACAAAGATTCCAAGAAAGGGAATCCGTGCTAACATCGAGAAAACCCGCATCTTAGAACTTCTTTTGTAGAAAGTGAGAGCTAAAAGTAGAGACAGAGAGCAAGCCAACACTAGTCCCAGAAAAATTTGTGGCAGATTGCCAATGATTTGAGTGGCGATATTGCTACTGTCCAGTTGAGGCAGCAAATAGTTTCTCAACCCCAACATGATTAGCAGGAGAAATCCCAGCAAAATCAAAGGATAGGTCGCTACTTCGATTAACTTTTTCTTGACCTTGGACAAATTATCCAGATATTCTTCTATCTTTCCCAAACTCAGGTGAAGATTTCCATGCACTTCAGCTAGAGATAATTGGGTCACAATAGCACTTGAAAAGCCCAAGTTGTTCATCATTTCTGAGAAAGATTTCCCCTGAGACAATCCTTGGTGCATCTGGGCCACATAGTCCTTTTCCAGCAAGGCACTTCTCCCCAAGAAAGAAATAATTTCCACCAAATGAAAGCCACTGGAAAAAAGGTTGTTAAACAGGGTGATGATTTTCTTCTGCTTAGCTGTAGCTAATTTTTTCCGTTTCAGCCTGAAGACTTGTGATATGTCCATCTTTAAGAAGCTGGTCAATCTGCGCATTCCACCTGGTTGGCTGATGTTCTTGATAGTCTTTGTTTGCAAAGTCAACGATTCCTCCTCCCCCGATTAATCTCTGGTAGCAGACGCCTTGCAGGACAACTGCTAGTTCCTCCTCCGTCACACCCAACTCCAGAAGGCGTTCATAAACACCTCGGATACTCTTGGCATGAATGGTTGAAAAGACCGTCGCACCTGTCAAACTAGCTCTGACCACTGCACGCGCTGTCTCGCTATCCCGAATTTCACCAATAATCAAGAGGTCAGGACGATGCCGGAGAGACAGTTTAATCAGATTTTCATAGGTCAAGCCAATCGCCTCATTTAACTGCAATTGGAGCATGTCTTCCTGCTTGATTTCGACAGGATCTTCAATGGACATAACCTGCTGTCCTTTAAAGAGGGACTTAGCTAATTCGTGCATCAGAGTCGTCTTGCCACTGCCGACTGGGCCAGCAAATAGATAGAGGCCCCTTTGCCTGTACTGCTCACCCAGTTCGTTCATATCCTGAAACCAGAAATGCAGTTCCTGTTCCTCATCGTGTAACAAACGAATGACCAAACTCTCATGCCCTCGATAATCTCCCACGGTGGACAAACGCAGAGAAGACACCTTCTCCCCATGCTGATAGTCGCAAGAACCTAGCTGACTGTGCCTCTTCTCTCCTACGTTCATACCCGCCACAAACTTAAAATGACTAATCACCGCAGCTAAAACATCAAACTCATAGGAATCGACTAGACACCGCTCGTCTCCAACCCGCATGTGAAGCTCGTAGGACTTTTCCTTGGGGATAAAATAGATATCCTGAGCCTTCTTTTCTTTCGCAGTAGCAATGATTTTCTGTGCAATTTCTTGTACCATACCGCCCTCCTTATCTAACTATTCGCAAAAAAATAAAAAAAGCAACTTAAAAAGTTACTTTTTTATCTCCATTTCATACGGCAAGAACGGTGCTTTTCTTGACCTGTTTGTTTTTCATAACCTGGACGTAGCTTTTCATCGGGAATGACTTGCCCATCTTGTAAAAGTGCCAAAGAATGGTACTGCTGCAAATACTCATCACACTCATCACACCAGCGTTTATCAGCAGGATCCCAAAAAATAGTCATCAAATCACTCCGACTCTTATAAAGAGGATTCTTCTTTTCCAGCTCAAACCAGCATGATTTATAATATTTTAGAGCATCATAATACTTGTCAAAAGATTGACTCATGATGACATCTTCTTCCCAACCTTCTATGAACCACCACGGTTCAAAGTCCCCATACATTTCTATAACACGATACATTCTTACTACTTCCTTTGTACCGTATATTATATCTAATTTTTTAATACAAGAAAAGGATTTTGCTTATTTCCCCCATTAGAAACTTCTTTAAGAAGCCTGTTATTTTCATCTGATAATAAAAATAGGAGTCCTTTATTGACCCCTATTTTTATCTTCTTAGGCTTGATAACGTTTCACACCATCTAGGTAGGTTGCTACCAATTCCAAATCTTTATCTAGTACGATAAAGTCGGCATCGTAACCTTCACGGATTTGACCACAGACATCATCGATGTGAACAGATTTTGCTGGGTTGAGGCTGGCCATCATGACTGCTTCATGCGGATTCGCAATTCCCCATTCGACCACATTCTTCAAACCATCTTTGAGTTTAAGGATAGAACCTGCCAAATTACCTGTCGATTTGAGGCGAGCAGTTCCATTAGCAACAACTACTGGGAATTCTCCCAACATGTAATCTCCATCTTCCAAGCCACCAGCTGTCATACAGTCTGTGATAAGGGCGATATTTTCAGTTCCTTTTTGCTTGAGCAAAATATCACAGGCCTTTGGATCTACGTGGTGACCATCACAAATCAATTCAGCGTAAGTATGTGGCAACTCATACATGGCTCCCACCATACCGAGCTCACGGTGAGTCAACCCACGCATTCCATTATAGGCATGTACCCAAACACTCGCTCCAGCATCGACTGCTTTTTTAGCTTCATCAAAAGTCGCATTGGAGTGTCCAAGAGCAACAGTCACTCCTTCACCCGTAATTGTACGAACAAAGTCTTCTACACCTTCACGTTCTGGCGCAAGGGCAATTTTATTGAGCAGGCCATTAGCTGCTTTTTGCCAAGCACGAAACTCATCCATACGAGGATCTTTCATGTAAGCAGGGTTTTGAGCTCCCTTGTATTTCTCTGTGAAATAAGGGCCTTCAAAATAGATCCCACGAATCTTGGCTCCACTTGCTTCCTGGTAACGAGCACCGATATTTTCAGTTACCGCAAGCAACTGCTCGTAAGAGGAAGTCAACGTCGTTGGCAAGAAGCTGGTAACACCTGTGCTAAGCAATCCTTCACTCATGGTATGAAGGGTTCCTTCGATATTATTATCCATGACATCGACACCGCCAAATCCATGAATATGGGTATCCACAAGTCCTGGGGCAATGCTATAACCGGTATAGTCAATCACCTCAGCTCCTTCAGGAATCTGTTCTACATGCTTGCCAAACTTGCCATCCACAAGTTCCAAGTAACCGCCACGACGAACTCCGTGTGGGTAGAAAAACTGATCCGCTTTAATATAATTAGGCATAATGATAACCTCCTTGATAGATTGATTCTAGAATTTATTATGTCAATTACATTATAAACCTTTCTTTTTCATTTGTAAATGGTATAGACCTATTTTCTAGAGATATTTTAAAAGAGCTGGATTTCTCCAACTCTTTAATTTTATTTTGATTTTACAGGTAGTTCTTGAGCAGCCTTGACAGCAGCTGCAATCGTTTCTGCGTAAAGTTTAGCACCTTCTTCAATCATGTTGCTATCATTCCCAAAGTGGACTTGGTCGGTTCCAGCCCAGATTTCAGGGTGCTCCTTAGCAACCTTATTCCAGTCAGCGATGCTCACGTAAGGATTCTTTTCAGCTAATTCCCGTGCATAAGCCGCATACTGCTCCACTGATGTGTAAGTGTCCTTACTCTTATCTCCCTCATAAGGTGTCACCAATATCAGATGGTGTCCTTTCGGTAGATTGTTCACGATGCTGTCCAAATCATTCTTATAGCCTTCAGGATTGTTGACCCCCGTTGCAATGACAACTGTTTTTAAAAGCGCCTTGTTCTGGCTATTATTGAGCATGATGTCATTGGCTTGCTTGGTCGTCCGACTAACCTGAGCATTGATATTTGTATCAGGAAGTGCCTCTTTTAAGGCTGTATTGGCACGTAAAGTCACTGAATCCCCAATCAGACTCGTTCCCTCAGAAATTCCTAGGCGACTGACTTCAGCTTGTTCAGCCAGAGTCTTTGTTTGTCCTATATTGGTCTGAGCTTGCTTGAAACCATTGATCATCAAGTCTGTCTCAAAAGCTCCAACCTGAGGAGCTGCAGCTATGATAATCAAAGTAAGTAAAGAAAGGGCGCCCACAACACTAGCACTAATAGGTTTGATATGACGCAGCTTAGTGATTTTTCTAACTAAAGCGTTGGTCTTACCAGCAATCAATGGCTCAATAATATAGAAGGATAGGATAGCAAAGAAATAGGAAAAGATAACGGTTAAAACAACAGCAGGCAGATTACTCATCAACTGAGAAAAGATAATATAAAAAGGCCAGTGGAAGAGATAAACCGCGTAGCTGGTATCCGCTAAAAATGTGATTATATGAGGTTCTCGTATCTCAGGCGTTTTCTCATGCAAGACACGCGCAGCAAAAATCATGGTCACGGCCGCTAAACTTGCCAGTAAGAAACCGAATAGATAAGCAAACAGGTAGGTGAACTTGACAAAGAAAGTCAAGAGCACTAATACCAAAAGACCTGCAGCAAACACCAGTAAATTCTGACGAAGATCCCACGTCCGGTCAAACTGCTTGACTAAATCGCTCGTCTGACGAACCCCTACAACTGTCGCTAAAATGCTTCCTAAAAAGAAGGGATAGACATGGGTTAAACTTGAAAAGTAGACAGATGAATAGGAACTAGCCATTAGACTACCAATAAACATGGAGAAAAAGCTAATGATGAAAGCTCCCGCAGAAAGAAGAAAGACCATCCCTCTCAATTGACTACTAGATTTTGAACGTTTCGATAAGAACCAAACCGCCAATCCCCAGAGAATATAGTAGTGAACCTCAACAGCTAGACTCCAGTTATGAACAAAGAGATGCGGAATGAACTGGGATTCGTAACTTCCCCCTGTTAACATCTCATAGAAGTTGGTCATGAAACCAAAAACTCCAGCAATCTGGCCACCAATTCCAGCAACATAGTCTTGGCGAACTAGGAGGGTAAAGGGCATGGTCACCAAAACCATCAGAACCACAGGTGGTACGATGCGGTAAAACCGTCTCTTAAAAAAGCCTAGTAAATCAATCTGGCGTTTTTTCCCAAATTCTTCTAAAAGGAGGGCAGTGATCAAAAATCCTGAAAAAGTGAAAAAGACATCTACCCCAAAGAAGCCTCCAGGAAAGATTGTTTGAAAGAAGTGGTACAAGAGCACCAAAAGTAAACCTGTAATCCTAATCAAGGAAAACCATTTAATACGCATACGAGTTTATTCCCCACTCAATTAGATCGTAAAAACATCTAATTTTATTCCATAATACACCTTATTTTATCAAAAAAAGAAGAAAAATCCTAAGAGAAAACTTAGGATTTCAGTATTCTATTTTTACACTTTAGAAATTGCGTCCTGACTTGTTGTAGCCATATTTTTCCACAAAATATTCACGGAATTCCAAGAGATTGTCATCCACGATGGCTTGACGGACCTGCTTCATCAGGTTGAGTAAGAAGTAGAGATTGTGGTAGCTAGTCAAGCGGATACCAAAGGTTTCGTCAGCCTTGAGCAGGTGGCGAAGGTAGGCGCGTGTATAGTTCTTACATGTATAGCAATCACACTCAGGATCCAGTGGCGTAAAGTCTTCAGCGAATTGGGCATTTTTGACAACCAAACGACCTTGACTGGTCATACAAGTTCCATTACGAGCGATACGAGTTGGCAAGACACAGTCAAACATATCTACACCACGAATAACTCCATCAATCAAGCTATCTGGCGCTCCCACACCCATCAGGTAGCGAGGTTTGTTTTCAGGAAGGAGTTGGGTTGTGAAGTCCAAGACTGCATTCATCTCTTCGTGCGTTTCTCCCACAGCCAAACCACCGATAGAGTAGCCTGGGAAATCCATGCCGACAAGGTCGTGAGCCGACTGACGACGAAGGTCTTCAAATCCTGCCCCCTGCACAATTCCAAACAAACCTTGATCCTGTGGGCGACGGTGAGCCTTCAAACCACGCTCAGCCCAACGACTGGTACGTTCGATTGATTTCTTAACGTAATCATAGGGTTGGTAAAACTGAGGACATTCATCAAAAGACATCATGATGTCTGAGCCTAGATTGTTCTGAATAGAGATGGCCTTTTCTGGCGATAGGAACATCTTGGATCCATTGAGATGGTTTTTAAAGGTTACTCCTTCTTCGGTGATATTTCGGCTATCCGCTAGAGAATAAACCTGAAAACCACCACTATCGGTCAAAATGGGTTGGTCCCAGTTCATAAATTTGTGGAGACCACCTGCGCGTGCGATGAGTTCGTCCCCAGGGCGAAGCCAGAGATGATAGGTATTGGACAGGATAATCCCTGAACCCATCTCCTTCAACTCCTCTGGTGACTGAGTCTTGACAGTAGCTTGGGTCCCAACTGGCATAAACATAGGCGTTGGAAAGGTACCGTGCGGGGTGATAATTTCTCCTAGACGAGCTCCCGTGTGTTTTTCTTTCTTAATCAAACGATATTTGATGGGTGAATCTGACATTTTCTACCTCCGAAGCTGGGAAAGACAGTCCCAGTTCATACTTTGTGCCCAAAGGCATACTGTATGATTTTATCAAAAAAAGCTGGAACTGTCACGAACTATGATATAATGAGAGAATGAAATACCCAAAAATTGATTTAAAAACTATTCGTCTGCAGGCTAGGCAATTTCAGGCTGAAAATCCCCGCCTCCTTCTGGTCTATCTCCTTCCTAGTATGCTGGTCATCTTGTCAGGCTTTCTCAACCCCTTGGCTCGTCTCCAAGAAAGTGTTTTAGAGCAATCCTTTTTCAGCATGCTGGCACAAGTACTCCAAGCCTATCTCTTCCCGTTAGTGGTTTCTTTTGTGAGCACGATTTTTCTAGCAGGTGCTGCCTTTGCAACACTCCGACTCCTCAAGGATCCTGATACAGAACTCTCAGTAAAATCAAGCCTGGCCCTCTTTGCTGAAGAGCGCTTCTCGCAAACCTTCCTAACTCTGCTCCTCAAACGTTTCTACCTCTTTTTATGGAGCATTCCAAACTTAGTAGGCGTTTATTTTCTCTTTTATAGCAATCTCTTGGCTCGGAGATTTGTCGCCCTACATCCTGAATTTCCAAAATTAGACCTCTCATCCGTTGAAACCGAGCAATTCCTTATGACCTTTGGACTCTACTTTTTCGCGAGTCTCATCTTGATGATTGTAGGGAATATCCTCTACGTTCCGCAACATTATGCCTACTCACAGGTAGAATTCCTCCTCTGCGACACTCTGGATTTAGGCCAGGCTAAACCCCGTCAAATCCTGAAAACCAGCCGTTTCTTGATGAAAGGATACAAGTTCCAACGCTTTGTCCTCGACTTACAACTACTTCCTTGGTACTTCCTCAATTGGATTACTTTTGGAATTGCTAGTTTTTCAATCCTTCCCTATATCCAGAACAATCATATCTTCTTTTACAGAGCCCTCCTAGCCCGTAAACGTCGAAATGGATAAGAACCTACAAAAACCAGCGTCTTACAGGACGCTGGATTTCTTATTTCAAAAGCAAAATACTCAGCAAAGTCAAAATAGCGGGTCCACCTTGCTTCAGAATAATCTTCTTGTCTGCTGTTAGAGAACCGTAGGTCGCTGCACCAAGCACAAATAAAACAAAGATGGTCACAATTTCCAAGCTTTGCGAAAAATAAATCCCATACAAGAGAAAGCCCCCCTATCAAAGCATTATAAATCCCCTGATTTTTAAACAATGAACTCACTGAAGGACGAGCCAGTTCTTCTTTACCCACATTAAATACGCGACTAGTAGTATCTGATTGCGTAGCCACACTTTCCAAATAAAAAATGTAAAAATGCTCTAAAGCAACGAGAGTTGCTAAAATAGTAGTAATGATTGACATCGTTTTCTCCTTAAAATTCTATTTTTTCTAGACCTGACACTAGTTTCGTCAGTAAAGTTGTTAGCTCTTTCTGCTCAGCTGTCGATAAGATGCTCTCCATCTGTTCCTTCACTCGCAAATGATGTTTAGGCGGACTGACTAAGAGTTGATTCTTGGCTTCTTGGGTTAATTCAACTAAGACTTCTCGCTGATTGGCCGGATTACGCTTGCGACTGACATAGCCCTCTGACTCTAGTATCTTAAAATGACGGGTCAAGGCCGCCTGGTCGATTTGCAACTTCTCCTGAACGGCAATCTGGTTGCAGGGTGACTGCTGCAGTAAAAACTGCAAGATTTGATAGCGGGTCAAACTAATTCCCAATTGTTTCTCAAAAAGTTGAGTGATCATCTGATCTGTTAAATGGAGCTGGTACAGTAAGTCGTTAATTTTTTTCATTTCTACCTCCTTGCGTACACTTGATTTATCAACTATTGATTTATCAAGTATATTACAGAAAGATTAAAAACGCAACTATTTTGCTTACTCACGAAAAATAGCCTCTTGGTTTCAATCCCAAAAGGCTATTATTTCTATATTCTAGATAAAATCCAGCACTAACCTACCAAATCTGCTCGAAGGATTTCTCCCTCTTTATCAATGACAACTTCGATGGCATGGCCTGCAAAAATTTCCTCGCTATCATCATAGTAGAGGGTCAATTCCCCGTCTTCGTTGATCGATAGTTCACTCAAGGAAAGAGAGTTGGTAAAATACTCTTCTGTTAACTCCACATCATTTTCATCTGAATCTATCCAGTCTTGAGCTGTTTCCCACAGTTCTTTGACAATATAGTCTTTAATCCGAGTATCTTGAACTTGGAAAGTTCCCATAAATTTCTTTAGATCATCAAAAGAACTTGGAGGGAGACTTTCATCTGCACTCGCAGCAAAGATAGCATGAATCTTACCACCCTCGTAAGTGATAAATCCTTCAAACCAAGAATAGGCTCTGTTTAAGGTGAATTCCCCAATATCGTCTTGAATGATGACCGGTTTTTGATAGGTTTCAATCAAGGTCTCTAACCTAGAGTCTGAGGATTGGTCATCTAGGTATTCCAGCAAGTGGTAGCAGTTATTAGCTACTTCTGACATATATGGCTCTAACTCCATGAAGGGGCGTTTTTGACATTTGATATGATGAATTTTGTAGGGTTCAAAACTAAAGCCCCATCTCTTTTCTTCAAATTCCTCAGGAGTCAATACCCATTCCAAACGTCCCTCACGTTCAGAGAATTTCTGGGTTGCAACATTGACACTAGCTTTAAAATGAACGGACGGCATTTTACAACCATCTTTTAAAGAAGCGGCCCCAGTTACATTTTGGAGGGTAAAAATCAAGAATTCGACAATTTCACCACAAAATTCCTCTTCAAAATCATCTCTTGTTTTCTCAAATGGAGTTTTTAATCGATTTGTCATTCACTTCATCCTTTCTCTCTATGCTTAAAAGCGTTAGTATAGTTTTGTATTCGCTTACATTTTAACATGTTTTAGATTTTATTTCACTTATCGACACTATTTTACACAAAAAGAAGCTACACATTTTAAATGTATAGCTTCTTATTATTCTTAATTCATTGATACGTGAACGTGGTCATAGTGGTTTTCGGTCACACTACCACGATCCGGCATTGGATTCCACGTGTAGGCTGGTCCATATTTACTATCATATGGAGCGTAGAAACGTTGCTTCCAGATGATATAGTTGATACCACGGCTAGCTATATTTTTGACTGCATATTCTGCAATTTGATCTCCGAGTGCTGAACTCACTGGGACCATAAAGTCGATGGCCAATCCTTTACCATGGTCCCCACTGTCACCAGGACGGTAGCCACTAAAGGATGTAATCCCAAACAAGTTGGCTACTTCTTCTTTAAAGGCTGCAGTTTGTGGTTGAAGACCAGCATTCTCAGACTTAGCTACAGCAAGTCCTGCATAGTCAGGAGCCGCTGGAGCTGAATACGTTCTTGAAGGAGTTTGGCTTTGCTCTGCTTGATAAGTCGAAGTTACAGTGTCAGAAGTTGCTGTTGATGCTGCTGTTTCTTCTGCTGCACTTGTTCCTGTTGTATCAGCAGGCGTTTCAGTTGCCGGCGCAGCTGCTACTGGTGCTTCTGCTGGAGTTGTTGCTGCCGTTTCTTCGGTCGCTGGAGTCGCCACTTTTGGAGCTTCTTCAACTGGACTAGTTGTTTCTGCTACTGGTGTTTCTGCTACTGGTGCTGCCGCTGGAGTCGTTTCTGCTGTTTCTTCAGCTACTGGTGTTTCTGTAGATGGTTTCTCTTCAGCAACTGTCGCTGTCTCAGAAACTTCTGAACTTGACGCTACTTCTGCTGGTTTTTCAATCTCTGTTGCAGTTGGAGCTTCCTCAATCGGTTGAGAAAGGTCTTCTACTTGAACTGTTTGTTCATCGACTGTTACTTGATTCGTCGTCAAATCAGCTGTCGCAGTCGTCACTTCTTCACTAGCGTCTGCTTGAGGAGTTTGGATTTCAACTTCCGTTACCTCTTCTGCCTCATTGACAGTTGTAGTGAGGACAGTATCTGGGAAAATCAAGTCCATATTGGTAATTTTGTTCAAATTAGCAAGAACTGTGACATCTACACCCAAGGCTTCTGCAATGGTGCTCAAGGTATCACCATACTGTACTGTATAGCTTGTTTTGTTGTCCGTTTTAGTCAAATCGTTTTGAATTTGCTCAACACTACGTGCAGTCCAAAGGACTTCTTCTGCTTGAGTTGCCAATACTGGGGCAAATGACAAGGCTACTGTTGAGGCTAAAATCATTCTTTTCTTCATTCGTTCATATTCCTTTCAAATGAGTACCTGTCTATCATAACACAAAAAAAGCTGAAAAAAAGCCCTCTCGGGCCTATTTAATAGAACTGTCTATTCCTTGTAACAAACTCGATTACTTGAAATAGTTTGTTAGGTCTCTGTCACACAACTGACACAATCTTCTCGTTACTTACTCTCAAAAATATGAGGAATATCTGCTAGTGCTCGAATCATGTGATTGCCTTCAAAAGAAGACTCTAAAAAGTTGATGCTTTGAATGCCGCTATTCTGGGCGAATTCCACATCTAAAGTCCGGTCCCCTATATAATAGGTCTTCTCAGGATCCAGCTGATACTTGTCTAACAAATAGGTAGCCGCTTCTGGACTAGGCTTGCGCTCAAAGCCACTCTGACTGGTTAAAATCTCTGTAAAATAGGATTCCAATCCCAGATCCTTTAGAATAGTAAAAGCATTGTCCCCTTTATGAGTGTAAACAAAGTTCCGAATCCCTACTTGGTCTGCCCAAGCCAACACCTCACGTGCACATGGCATCAAAACTACCTGAGCATTCTTCTCAGCCAGGCTCTGGGCACGTACCTGATTGAGCACTTCCGCATTCAGATTTCTCTCTTCTGCCACCTGCACCAGCAAATCCTGCACAGAAAACTTGAGGATAAACTCTCTCACTTTCTCCTTATCATAAGGAATAGAAAACTGACCAAAAGTCTCCTCAATCCCTGACAAAATCGCTTCGTAAGAATCCAATAAAGTCCCGTCTAAATCCCAAATAAAAGCTGTTTTTTGCATCTTCTATCCTTTCAAGCTCATATAACGCTGGTAACGGTAACGTAGAAATAACCAACGGAAACCATTATCCAAAAGAGTCCCTGCCCAAATACCAGGCAAGCCCCAACCAAGAACAATCCCCATCAGATATCCTGTTCCAATGCGAATACACCACATTCCTATACTTGTCGCATAAAAGGGAAGGCGAGCATTTCCCAATCCCTGCCAAACCGCCGTATAAATAACTGTCCCTGTCGCCATGGGAGTCCCTAGTAGTGAGAACAGTGCCACCAAAACGCTAGCTTCAACCGCTACAGGATCAGTCGTATAGAGATGAGTCAGTGGTATCCCTAAGGCATAGATACTAAGTGTCAAGGGCAACATGAGGAACAGAGAAAGCCAAAAGGTTTGTTTGCTCAAATTATCTACTCTTTTCCAATTATCCTCTCCAACTGCTCGAGCCACCAGCATGACCGTTGCCGTAGCGACGCCAAAGGCAGGCATATAGTTAAACTGGGTCAAAACCTCCCCGATTGCATTTCCCGCCACTGCCTCCGTCCCAAAAGAAACGACCAAGGCAATGATAACCACATCTCCAGCCCTCATCATGAGGCGCTCTCCTGCTGCTGGCAAAGCCAAGATCAGTAAGTCTTTATCCAGTCCAAAAGTCGGTTTCGTATAAGGAAGTTTTAATTGTGACCACAAAATCCCAAGACCAACCAAACGAGACAAGATAGTCCCCCAAGCAACACCCGCTATGCCCATATCAAGGATAAAAATAGCTAGACTTGAAAAAAGAATATTCAAGGCATTGGATAAAAGACTAACATAGAGGGGTAGACGCGGATTATGCGTTGCACGAATCAAGGCACCTAGACTGGTCATCAAGCCCAAGAGAACAATCGATCCACCCACCAAAGATAGGTAGAGCCCACCACTCTCAGCCACCTCCTGCTCAGTTCCCAAAAGTCCAATCATTTCTTGCCCAGCAAAGATGGATAAAGCCCCTAAAAGAAAACTTAGTAGCAAGGTAATCTTCAGCGCTTCTGTCACGTGATAAGCCAACTTGGACTGATCTTTCTGCCCCATACTTTTTGAAATAACACTGGAAATAGCAGCTCCCAGAGCGATAAAAATCGCCTGGTAAATCGTGATAATATTGCTAGCCACTGAAACACCTGAAATAGCGATTAAGCCCAAGTGAGCGACCAAATAACTGTCCACCATCCCCATGAGCATCTGCAAAAAGTTTTCACCCATAGCTGGCAATGCAATATTAAGAATGTCTTTATTTTTCTTAAACAATCTCTCCTCCTGATGAAAAGAAACTCAGTTGGTTTCCCAACCGAGTTTACTCCCTCTGTCTTAAAGTCCTAGATAAGCCTCAACCGCTGCTTGCATATCAGCAGCTGCCACTGTTGTTTTATGACGAACTGGAGCTGTTTCAAGGCCATCAACCGCTGGTGGCACTGCCACTCCTGAAATGTCATGTAATTGAGCCAAGGCTTCAAAGTCAGTTAAGCCTACTTTCCCTGTTACAGCTTCTACTGCAACCACTGGGAACTTGTATGGACTAGCTGTTGAAGCAATCACGGTCTTGGTTACATCGCCTGTAGTCACTTGGTATTTTTTATAAACTGCTGAGGCAACCGCCGTATGTGGATCCTCGATATAGGCATCTGTTTGATAAACACGTTTAATTTCTGCCGCAGTTTCTTCCTCAGTCGCATATTCAGCTGCAAAGAGGTCAAGAATCTCTGTATCAAAATTAGTCAACTCATATTGACCTTGGCTATTTAAGGCATTCATGAGTTCAGCTGTCTTAACCGCATCATTCCCCAAAAGATGGAAAATCAAACGCTCCAAGTTTGAAGATACCAAGATATCCATAGATGGACTAGTCGTCACCTTAAACTCACGTTTCTTATCGTAAACACGTGTTTTAAAGAAGTCAGTTAAAACATTATTATCATTTGAAGCACAGATCAATTTGCCAACTGGCAGACCGATTTGTTTAGCATAAAAGGCAGCCAAGATATTTCCAAAGTTTCCTGTTGGTACTGTGAAGTTGACCTTTTCACCAGCCACAATCTCACCAGACTTGACCAACTGAGCGTAGGCATAAACATAGTAGACAATCTGTGGTACCAAACGACCAATGTTCATAGAGTTAGCTGATGAAAATTGCAGTTTATTTGCAGCCAACTTTTCACGCAGAGCTACATCGTTAAACATATGTTTGACGTTAGTTTGCGCATCGTCAAAGTTACCATCAATAGCAATAACATGAGTATTGTCGCCAGTCTGAGTAGTCATTTGCAACTCTTGCACCTTGCTGACACCATCCTTTGGATAAAAGACGATAATCTCCGTACCAGGGACATCTGCAAACCCCGCCATAGCAGCTTTTCCAGTATCACCAGATGTTGCTGTCAAAATGACAATCTTGTTCTCCAAACCATGCTTTTTAGCGGCTGTCGTCATAAAGTATGGCAAGATAGACAAGGCCATATCCTTAAAGGCAATCGTTGAACCATGGAACAATTCCAAATTGTATTGCCCATCCAGTTTCACCAATGGCGCAATAGCTGGAGTATCAAACTTGCTATCGTAGGCATTGTTGATACAGTAGTCCAACTCCTCAGCCGTAAAATCATCTAAAAATGCTGATAAAACTAATTTAGCCACTTCTTGGTAAGAAGCATCTTTTAATGTGTCAAAGTCCAAATCCACCTTTGGATAAGTAAGTGGTGTAAACAGACCACCATCCGTCGCCAAACCTTGCAAAATAGCTTGGCTGGCAGTTACTGTATTATTGGCATCACGCGTTGATTGATAAACTAATGTCATGAATCTCTATCCTTTATCTATAGTCTCTTCCATTATATCACGATTTTTCAGAAAATTCTCCCTTTATAAGAGAAATTATAATCCCAATTCTTTCTTCAAAGGCTCTAAATAAACCATTTCTTGCTTATCTCTTTTCTCCAGTCCTTCCTCAGCTAGGGTGAGTAAGTCTTTAGAAAACTCGAGAATCGCAGCTTCTTCCTGATATGTAAGTTTTTTCTTAGAAAATTGTCGCCTTAAAGACTTGTAATCACGACCAGCTGTGGTAAAAAAAGGAGCAGTTCGCAAGTAAGCCTCAAGCTTGTCTAAATGAACCAACAAGCCCAAGTGAAAAGCTGCTGAAGTAAAAGTCCTATCAAGTGGCTGTGTACACACACTACGAAATTCAATAGTTCCTCGAGTCGTTAAGTCTTGGTACTGGTAACTACGATGAGTTTCAAAATCCTTCTCCTGAGGATAAAGAAGAATCTCCTCCCCATCAAGAGCAAAGGCATGAATTTCAGTGGTTCCTAAGTAATCTTTTGCTCGAATTGGATAAAAATAATAGGTTTCACCATCCCTCTCTGCTGTAAAAATCGCAGAATGATTTAGGTAATCCAAAAAATCATCCTCATCTTTAAAGAGTCTAGCATTGACACCAATGTTCTCTGGATAGATACCATGCATGGATTCTTCCCAAAAAATATCTCTCGAAATTTTGGTATCCCAATCTGCCCCCGAAAACTCAGAATTTGCAAACAAATAAGCTTTGGCAGCTTCAATCTGAGTAAAAGCGTTGATAACACGCAGGTAGTTGGACCTTGAAACGTCCAGTTGAACCTGACTACCGCAGATAAAGGCTCCATACTCAGGAAAATCGTGTAAACCTCTACTAGTCTTACTTCTACTTAAGTTCAAATAATCCATCAACATCTGATAGCGGGGAAAAGCCACTGGACAATTCTCATTTTTATCCCAGTTAGGATGAAGGCCACAGCCAACAATAGCATGATTAGCTTCACCTAACTTATTCTGAATCGTAGCCATATAGAAGTTAAAGCGTTCTTCTACCTCTTGGATAGATTCAGCTTTTCCAAATGCAAACTCAATTGTCGTATAAGCAACCTCAAACAAGATCGTATCTTGGCTGACTAGAGCAAGTAACTGAATTGGATTCCCAAAATCATCCACTTTTTCGATAGTAAAGCCCAGTACTGATGGTAAATACCGAAAGAGATCCTTAACAACTTCACCATCTGTAGCTTTACCCTCTAAATTTACAATAGGAAATTCTAACTCAATCCCAATAAATAAATCTGGGTTCTCTTTTATATTCTTTAAGTAACGTTTCTTTAGTAATTCAACAGACCGAGACATCAAATACCAACACTTTCATAATCAAAATAAATTGTGAATAAATAATATTATACCAAAAATCTAAGCAAAAAAGATTAGAATAGCACTCAAAAATAAGGCTCTATAATATTTATAGTGGGTAAATCTCCTATAGATATTATGGAGCCTATTTTTGTGTGATAAATTGTAAAATATAGTGCAACAAAAAACTCATAGCGTTTCATTGGTGTAAACTGTAAGTAACCACACAAACTATCATCCGAAATTACTTTCTTCGCTACGATAGAATCGTTCGCTGTCAGGTGAAAATCATTACGATGGATATGTTTAGTTCTTACTATGACTTAGCTAAACAGCTTCGCTTTCGAATTTCTAGGCTCAGGCTCATTGAGGAGAATCTAAAGCAGGTTCATCCTCTTTTTCAGACTGTCTTTAAAACCTTCCTCAAGCACTACAGTTGACAAAGAGCCGTAATTTTTAGTAACTCAAGCAAATACAGATAATCAGATAAAAGAAAAGACAAGGCCTAGAAACCTTGTCTTTAATACTATACCGGTGGCCGGGGTCGAACCGGCACGTCCTTACGGACACTGGATTTTGAGTTCCGTGTTTACATTTTTTGAGTCTGATAATCTTGATTTAATAAGATTTTAGAGTCTTTGATTTTCACAAAATAGAGCATTTTTTCAAATTTTAGTAACTTTTTGGTAACTAAGGAGGCGTCTCAATTTGATGTTCTCTGACCCTGAAAATATCTTATAAATAATTTAATGGTATACTAACATTAAGTAACTATATTATTAAAGTTAAAATGAATATCTGATAACAAAGAACAATGCCCAATCATTCATACAACGTTTTTAAAAATGCTAGAATAACTTAAACTCGTGTAGTATAAGATTATTTAAAATAACAGTATAGTTATTCCCCGACTATTTATAACAATTTCCCCTAGCTAGAGATAACGGATTATCAAAAAGAGAAAACATCTAAAATTGCTCCAGATATTCTCAATAGGCGTGCACTATCCCTTGACAGCTCGTTAACTAATCTCTATAAAGAATTAACTATGAAAGTTGAACTCCATCGTGCTCATAAATCTAACGATAAAGGAGTTACGGAAGCTAATGGTTTAACTAAGATTGTTGATGACAAAAAAACTTGGTTGACAGAAAGCAAAAAATGCAAAGCTATTTGAGATATATGAAATTCTCATAGGAAGCAAAAATTAGATAGTCCCAAAATAAAAAAGACCAGTTTGGTCTTTTTCGAATGAAACGACGATACAAAATATAATTGAGATTTTGTAATACGTTAAAATTAAATTCCATCTATGTTAATTGTCCATGAAAACAGCGACTTTCAATTTCTTCTCTAGCCATTATATTTATTCCTCGAAAATATCCTAGATAGTTCTCTACTGTACTCCGACGAGCAAGAGTCATTATCATAGTTTCATTATTTTCTACATCGCTTAACGGACTTTTTGAGAATAAATTTTTACACTGATTTAAGTAGTCAATTTTTCTGTGTGCTCTTCGTGCTCTTCTAACTCTTTCTGTCACGCTACCCGAGCTTACATCAACTTGAAGGTCTGATAAAAAAGTACGTATCCCAAATTTACATTCATAGAACGATAATGTTTTAGTTTTAGAATCTTTAAAAACTATATCACATCTTATATTAGCAAAAGGCTCTCCACAAAATAGTTCTTTACGTTTGTATCTAATTAATGGCTCAAAAACTACTTTTCCACTTCTACCAGGTATTTTTTTCCATCGCATCACTATATATTCAAAATAGCCAGTAAAAATGTTCTGATAATTATGATGAGTTATACTAGGATTTTCAAATAAATTTAGAATTACATTTTTCACTTTGTTAAACGTATCTAAATCAACATTAATACCATCCAGCTCTTGCTCATTTTTTAAACGATTCAATCTTCTTAAGATAACAGATTTAGTTCTATTATTATTTCTCTGAGTAAAAAAGAACTCATTAACAATCTTATAACAAGAATAATCTGAAGAGACATAGCTATATAACTGAGTAATTATATTATTTCTTATTGGGGAATTATTTGTTAAAACTTTAAAACGAATATGTTTAATTTTATACTTCTGAGTCATCGCCAATCAACTCCCAAAATTTATATGGTATGTCAAGAGTGCTAAATTTTGTATTGTTGAGTAATTCATGGAATCTGTATCGAACGTATGGTTCAACAATTTCAAATAAAATAAAATTATCAGCTTTATCTTCGAGATTAAAATTCTTAACATTGCTTGTAAACTCAATGATATGGGATATCTTTACTAGAATAGTTTTATCAGCTTTCTCAGCAAGTCTCATTAAAAAACTAACTGTAGCTCTATAATTATTCTTATCGTCGCCTTTTAATTCATCTACTATCATCCCAACCTGTATATCTAAATTTGAGTTTGGTATAACTTTTTCTTCAAAAGTATTAATATTAAAATTAATCTCTGAGGGATAAATTGCTGAAATTGATTCTATTTTCCTCATTTGACTTCTCCTTTGGGAAAGATATAGTATAATTATTTATTTCTAATTTTTGTTCTAATTTTTGTTTAAATCCTAATTCATAATCGTCATAAATTTCTTGCAATTTATTATTTAATTTTTCATCCGTAGAATAGAAAATATTAATTGAAGTCTCTACGTCCGTATCATCATATAGGAAATCATTTTCTTCACAAATAACTTCATTATAAAATTGAATATATTTTTTAAGTTCACCTGAATATTTTTTTTGTATAGTTTTATCAGCTTTGATTTTATCCATACTTGTGACCCTAGAACGATTTAAAATAACATTTTTAAAGTAATGTTTAAGACTATCATCGTTTTGAATGTATTTTTCAATAGTGTGACGAAAAATGTCCATATTTTTTTTGTAATCAGAGATTGATTCACTAACTTCATTATCCAAATAAGATAATACTATGTTACTGGAATACATAAATTCAACTCCTCATTATTTACAAGTATCTTACTGATTATATCCTAATTTCTGTGTTATTTCAAGTGATTAATTCAAATAAATTAAGCAAGGACTTTTCATTTTTGTTGAACTGTAATGTTCCACTATTTAACTAATTTAATATATATCTAAAACGCTATTACAATTGATTTTTAATTAAGTTTAAAATTATTGAAAGGCATATTATTTTATTTCTGTTTTTCAGGATTGTTATCAAGTGGTAGCCTTTGTTGCAAAATTTCTAGATAGTAGACTGATTGTAAGTATACCTTAGCTTCCTCAGATAAATCTTGAGTGAGTTCATTGAAGTATTCATCATTTGTTACCCCTTTTTGTTTTGCAATATAAGGTATTGCTCTTACTAAATCTTTCAATTGATTTATAGCCATTTCAGAGAAATGGAAATTCGGTACATACGCTAACTTATCATACTCCTCTGTTCCACGTCCGGCACTAACATTACTTTCACCTAATAAATAACTGGTAGTTGTATTAAGTATGGAAGCTATTTTTAAGAGAGTTTGAAAGTTAGGTTCCCTAGAACCACTTTCCCATTTTTGATAAGCCCCTTGACTAGTTTCTAATTTTTTGGCAATTTCTGCCTGAGTAAACCCATTTTTTATTCTCTCTTCTTTTAATCGCTTAGAAAATACTTCGTTTATGTTTACCATTTTTAATCTTTCTATAATAAAAAATCCAAATTGTATTTTTTTGTTGACACAAAATCCAAAATGGATTATAATGTTTATAATCCAAAATGGATTTTTGGATATTGAGTTAATATTTTTTAGGAGGTAATCGCCTATGATTGTATTAAAAAGTCTTTGATAATTACGACAAAATCAAAGACTAAAAAAATTTTCCCACAAAACCATTATACCACACATTCCGTTAGAACGGGGGAATATGGATATAAATAAACTTGTTTCTATGGTTGACGGTTTAAACTCTGTCAGTACTGCTAAAAAATGGATAACCTTGATAAAGGAAATTAGTGGTCATGAGTTTAAAAAAGTTCAAGCAAGAAATAGTAGGCAGATTGTGAGTTTTTATAATTTCACTGATGATGATGTTGAGGATTTCCGGACGATTGCTTATTTGAAAAACGAGATGTCATTAAAAGATGCTATAAGGGAAACTTATGGAGATATTCATAAACATAAGGAATATACCCTTACTCAGCAACTAGAAATTCTTAAAGAAGATTTTATTACCTTGAATGATAATTTTAAGAATTTGTATTCTAGTAATAAAAAACTGCAAATAAAATTTCAACGATTGGAAAAAGAGCAAGAAGAAATGCTCTCAACACTTGAACTACTTCCATTTGGTGCTTGGGAAAAAGCTCGTAGGAAGTTCGGCAAGTAGGTTTGTTACGGTCGGCGAGTATGGTACCGCAGACCGTAACAAATCGTAAGCGCAGACGAACAATAAAGAGCTTTTTCAAGGTTGGTGAGGGTGTGTAGTAACACCACCCTCTACAAGTCAAGTGTATCATCGAGAGAATGCAGTATTATCAAGGCTTTTCACGAATTTTAAGGTGGTGAAATTAGGCAAAAAGTTGAGTCAAAATTTATGGCAAAAAACGAGAATTTACGTTCTGTTTTTGACTGGATTCAAATCCAGTTTAATACATTCGACTTTTCACTGGAAGAGATAGTTGAAGATATCTTACTTCTTGATACAGAGCTATTTATTATAGATAAGGGCAGTCTTAAATACTATGAATATGACTCTCAAATAAACTATGGTAATATCCGTATCTACTATAGTGATGAAGAAAATTCTTTCATGCTTGTCATGTCAGGACAAGCTTTAGAATTCTATCGAGATATGGTTTTAAACCCAAAAGGACTTTCTGAACGACACTTCTTGGATAATCTATATTCCAATTATAAGTCATTTTCAGTAAGAAGAATTGATATCGCAATAGACGATTTTAATGAGGCTCCTTACTTCACTCCAAATCAACTTGCTAAAATTTGTAGAAAAAATCGGTTTCTATATGGCAAAAGTAATTACTACATTACATACGGAGACGAGAAAACGGGACAAACCTTATATTTAAGAAAACCTAATGACGATGAAAGACTTAGAATATATGATAAACGCTTAGAACGAGCTTCTAAGCTCGGTGTCAGCAAGAGATTTATCGAAAATTGGATAAGAACGGAGTTAGAACTTAGGAAAGAGAAAGCCCACTACTTCATTCAAGAATGGCTCAAGTCCGAAATAGACCTTCTAAACTTTACAAAGGGATATCTAAAGGATAAAGTGAAGTTTTATACTGATAGTCAATTTTCAAAGCCTCTAAGGTCTTGGGAAAAATTCTTAGGTTCCTCAACTCCAGTTACTATTACTATTTCAAAAACAAAGACAGAACTAGAAAAAAAGTTAGATTGGTTTGTCTTTAAAGGTTCTGGAGCCATTCTAATAGCGTATAAATTTCTCTACGAAAATGGATTACTATTTGAACAAGAGAAAGAGAACTTTGAAAAATTACAAACTCTTGAATATCCCCCAGAGTTAGCAAAACAACTTATAGAGAGGGCAAGTTACTTCAAAAGAGAGGACTTGATTCCCAAAATTAAAGAAAACATAAAAAGGAGAAATTAACTATGGCTAAAATGTTATCTCAAAATGACTGGAACTTTAATAACATTGGAACTAAATTTGAATTGGATGAGGTACTTCCAAAATTTGAAACAGAAGTCAGAGCCGATGAAAATGGTGAGATTATCAAAAATAGTGATGGAAGCGAAAGAAAATTTAATACACAAGAGATTATTGGTTGGAAGTATAACATCACTATCAAAGATGGCCAATTTAAGAAGAAATCAACACAAGTATCCGTTGATAATCCTGAACCATTAGTTGATAATGATTATATTCAGACAATGGATGAAGTCCCTGTTACATTTGAAAACCTTCGAGCTTCAATGATTGGTAAAACGATGTATTATAAGGCTGATGCTATTCACTTAGTAGATGGAAAACAGAAATAACTACTGAATCAGGGGAGTTAGTCGCTCCCCTTAGTTTATAAAATAAATTAAGGAGAACCAATGATTAAAACAGTAACAAAAGATGATTTAATTGAACTTGGATTTAGTCCTGGTACTGCTAGAAAAATTATACATACTGGGAAAGTACTACTAGTCAATCGTGGCTTTTCTATCTATAACAATAAACGAATCGGTACTATTCCAGCAACTATTGCAGAAGAACTTCTAGGACTGGAACTGCAGAAAGAAGCATAGAATATGGCTATTCGTAAAAATAAAGATGGTTCTTGGATTGTCGATGTTTCGAATGGTATTAATGCTGTCACGCTTAAACAACGTAGAATAGTTAGAAAAGGCTTTAAAACGAAAAGGGAAGCACTGGAAGCCGAGCGATACTTGAGAAGCGTAGAACTAAAAGAGAAAAGCTTTAGCACCAAAATAACAATAGATATGCTTTATCAATTGTTAAAAGAAGAGGATGAAATTAACAATAGAAAAAAGAGCTATATTGATACTCAAGAAAACAATTATAATAAACATATCAAAGACTATTTTTCAAAAGTCGATAATATAGATAAACTAACTTATGAAGATATCTATCAATTTCGAGAAGATTTAAGAGAAAAGAATGCTAGAAATTCTGAGAAAAAATTAAGTCCAAATACTATTAATAAAATCATAGTTCTATTAAAGAAAATACTAGATGTTGGATTAAGAAAAGGATATTACAAGGAACATCCGGTAGGTTTATTAAAAAAATTACCGATAGAAAAAAGAAAAATGCAATTTTGGACAGTTAAAGAATTTAAACATTTTCTTTCTCTATTCAAAGATGACGAATATAATCTTGAATTACTATTTACAGTACTTTTCTTTACTGGCTTACGACTTGGAGAAGCGCTCGCACTTACTTGGAAAGATATTGAATTTTTTACAAGTACAATACATGTTAGTAAGTCAATGTACGTGAATAAAGGTGAAGAACACATTAGTTCTACAAAGACAAAATCCGGTACTAGAAGAATCATTATTAATAAAAAGCTTATAGAAACACTAGAAGAATGGAAAAAAGAACAGACAGAACGACTAAGAGAATTTTCTACTGATACAGAAAAACTTCAAGTCTTTCAGGATAGTCCAATCACTCTAACGAAAAATTCTATTGAAAAACAATATAAAAAAATTCTAGCTAGAGATAGTTCTTTAAAGAAAATAAGGATTCATGATTTTAGACATTCTCACGCTTCTCTTTTAATAAACCAAGGCGAAGATTACTTAATTGTAAAAGAGAGATTAGGACACGCTTCTATAACTACAACAATTGATACATACTCCCACTTATACCCAAGTAAACAAAAAGATTTAGCAGATAAACTAGATAATCTATTATAAAAAGAACAGCCAAAATAAGTGCTGTTCTTTTTCTTATTGAAAATAAAAATAACTAAGCTCTAAAAAAATTACTTGGTATTTTCACGAACCATTCTTTCAAAATATTCATCTATACTTTCAGACGACTTTGTTATTCCCTCCGCTTTATACTTTTCTAAACTTTCCTTAATCGCATTCTGAGTGACTTCATTATACTCTGATATATCCCTCATACGAGGATTATTATCTAAATTTTCTACCATAGTTCCCTCCAATTTCTGATAGATGAGAACCCTATCATTCAAAAAATTTTGTTTAACTAATTTCCCAATATTTGTTTTTGGAAAAAGTAAATCACTAACTAACAAAATATCTATCTCTCCATCAAAAATAGTCAACAATTTTCCATAAACCTCAAAATAGGTTGATTCATCTTCTAACTCTAAAGCAATATCCACATCACTTTTTTCATCTGCTTCACCTATTGCATAGGAGCCAAATAAATAGACTTTTGATAAGTTATATTGCTTAGCAATAGGATTAATCTTAGCCTTAATTTCATCTATTGTATAAACCACGAGAACCTCTAAATTACCAAAAAAAATACCTATAACATCGAATAATAAAAATTATTCATTATCGAAAAATTCAAATACATCTTTCTTATTACTAAAATCAAGTTTAACAAGATTTGACTTTTCTTTCGCTAGAAACTTAATATCTCTTTTTGCTTGTTCGACTTCAAGCTTTGAATAGTTTTCTTGATTGTATAACATGAAATCTCTCCTAGAATAATATCTATCTATTGTATATTTTAACATAAAACGAATCAAGTTTAATTCAAAATATGTTAAATATTTTCTTCTAAATTTAGCAAAAAAAATTTTATAAGTAATTTTAAGTAACTCTGAAAGAAAAAAATGGAAGAAAAAATAAAAAGACAAGGCTCGAAAACCTTGTCATTATTACTATACCGGCGGCCGGGGTCGAACCGGCACGTCCTTGCGGACACTGGATTTTGAGTCCAGCGCGTCTGCCAATTCCGCCACGCCGGCAAATAGTAACTGGGGTAGCTGGATTCGAACCAACGCATGAGGGAGTCAAAGTCCCTTGCCTTACCGCTTGGCTATACCCCAATAATATAAAATAGGCGAGTGATGGGGATCGAACCCACGCATGCCAGAGCCACAATCTGGTGTGTTAACCACTTCACCACACCCGCCATAATTTTATTAACACGGGCAGTAGGAATTGAACCCACACTGAAGGTTTTGGAGACCTTAGTTCTACCTTTAAACTATGCCCGTAACTAAAGCAATGGAAGGGGAGGGATTCGAACCCCCGAACCCGAAGGAGCGGATTTACAGTCCGCCGCGTTT